>DASWKT010000222.1:0-2686 GCA_036396515.1 Anaerolineales bacterium
CGACCCTCTACATTGGAGGCGCTATTGGCGTCGAGCTTATCGGGAGCCGCCATGCTGAATTACACGGCTACGAGAATTGGACGTACAGCATGATTGCCACCGTTGAGGAGAGTCTCGAAATGGCGGGCCTAATTGTGTTCATATGGGCGCTTCTGAAGTATTGTGCCGACAACTACAAAGAAGTGCGATTCCGGTTTGGTGCCTAACAAGTCGCTGCCGGGGTATGCCATGGCGCGCATCGAATCGATTTGTGACGGATGTTGAAATTCCGCAACGGCCGGCGGCAATAGCATGGTTCAGGGAAATAAGGAGGATCGATGCGCGGACCTTTAGGCCATGTGGAAGTATACCCTTCACGGTCACAAATTGCGCCTTTTTACTCTGTGGGAAGCGCAATTTGCGACCGGGGGCATTATACATCGAGGAATTATTCAGTTCATGAAACCGTATTCGGTAGAAACATGTAAGGATCTTGAAAACAGATATGCATCCTGTCAATTGGACAGGCCCATGCGCGTGGAACGCTACGACGCGGGCGACCTGCTTGACTATGAAGTGAAGTCAATTTCCTCCGGGGAGCTGTCTGCTTGGGTTTCGCTGATTGTCGAGAGGTTTGTGGGAGGCGGGTTTGCAGGACAGGTTTATAAAGTAAAGTTACTTGCGATTGATGGGATGGCACCCAGACTTGCGGTCAATCAAACCTATGCTTTGAAAATCTTCATCCCGCCTTCAGGGTTGGCGCAGTTCTTCAGAAATCTTTTGTATGGGATCGGATTCCAGGGACCATTCCAGCTGCAGGCCAACCCTGCCGCGGCCCGGGCTGGCGCACTCTGGCAGACATTTATCCGCCGTGCCGCCGCGCTGCGTTTCAAGGATGAGAACGCCGTCAACGAAATCCATGCGACGCTGGTGGATTCTGTCCTGGGAAGTTGTGGTGAGATCAGCAATTGGGTGGAGGGGCGCACCTGGCGGCTCGAGGTGGACGACCGTGTCGATTTGCTTGCGCGCTGGGAAAGAGGCACATTGGATTCTGATCTGGCAGCGGGCTCCCCGGAGTATCGCCATAAGAAATCTTTCATGCATAAATTTGTGGATTTGCTCCATGAAATGGGCGCGCATGAGTTCGCCCGCCAGTATGAGTGGTCAACTTGGAAAAGCCAACCCAATGTCCTCAAGCGCCTCGAAACTGACCATGATCCACAGAGCGGTTTGACCGCAGTGGATTTTCGCGCCGGTCTGACCTTGCTCCCGTTCCTGCCGATGAGCCCGGGCGATGTGAGGCTGATCATTCAGGGGATCAAACGTAACAGTCTCGTTCAATTTGACCGCGGCAATCTGGAGGAACTGGAAGCCTTTGTTCAGCGCCATCAGGCGGATTTTGTTGACCTGCTCCCGCTGCTCGAAGAGTTGAGGGTGTGTGAACGCCTCTACCGAAATTCCGTGCTGGACCTCACACACAATGGGTTGAGCATATTTTTCGACCAATCCTTTCGCGATACGCTCGCCGCCAGCGCGGTCACCGGCTGGAGGATCCAAAACATTGTTGACGACGTGACTGAAAAGAGCCTGCGTACCAGTCGGACGTTCTTCTGGCTCTTTCTTTTACTTGGACTTATTCCCTTTTTGGGCGCGGTCCTTTGCAAGGCCATTGGCAGAGCGGATTATCGCTCACATTACCTGCGCCTTCTTCATGATGCTTCTTACCTGAAAAGAGCCTTCCTTGCCAAACGCATCGAAGCGCTGATCCGCTGGCATCGCGAGGAGCGTGTCACTACGGAAAAGGCTGAAAGCATTTACAGATCTCTTTTACTTTATCTGTACCATATCCTGCTTTCCATTTTGCCCTTTGGTCTTCATCGCTGCCTCTCCGATCGGCAGTTCTTCCTCAAAACCAGTTACGATATTTTTGTGCGCCCCGTCAGGCTGTATTTCAACGCCCGTCTGCGGGAGGAATGGTTGAGGGAGATGGTCGCAAGCGGGAAAAGCAGGCAGATGATCAGTGAGGAAGATGTGCAGGTAATTCTCTCGCCGGTCGGCGAGCCTTACATCCATAAGTATTTACAAAGCCTGGCGGTTCACATCTGCATGTCCCCTGTCACCCACGTCATTTCATTTGGCCTGGCGGCATATTTTGTCATCACTCATCCAGAGATGCCGCCGGTCCAGGCTTATACGGTCGCCGCGGGGGTCATCGCGCTTTTTCAGGTTATTCCGGTTTCACCCGGGTCGCTTATGCGCGGGCTGTATGTCCTGTACGTTGTGATCAGAGAACGCAATTTTAGGGATTACAGCATTGCTTTATGTCTCGCGTTTTTTAAGTATATTGGCTATCTGTCCTTCCCGATTCAGATGACGTATCGCTATCCTTTGCTGGCTCGTTTCATGGCTGGCTTCTGGGCAACCCGAACCGTCCGATTTGTGCCGGTCTTCGGCGAGAGTGGAGCATTGCTCGAGCACAAAGTTTTTACACTGTTCTATAACCTGCCGCTCACCATCCGTCGAAAACTATACGGAGAACGGGCACAAAATGAGGTTTTAAAGTGCAAGCCAAAAAGATTTGATAAGATAGGGCTATGACCATTCAACTTGAGTTTACGTCAGAAATCATCAAAGAAATACGATATCAACGCTACAACCATCTTGTGCCCTTGGTGCAACGCCGTATGGAAGCACTGCCCTTTTCTCG
>DASWKT010000223.1:0-10263 GCA_036396515.1 Anaerolineales bacterium
TTCAAAGACGCGGCGGTGTGCGCGCTGCGCAACCCAATCCAGTTGGGTTGGCGTCAGCCCTGTGAACAACTCAATATCCGCAAGCAAATTACGAGTATCATCTTTTCGCTTTGGCGTGTCTGTCATTGTTCGCATATTTTACTTCTATTGTTCCCTCTCCCGCTGGGAGAGGGGCACGGGTGATGAAGACTGTAACCTCTCTGTTATTTTGCTTTCACCGTGCAAAACAATTTCAAGTCCTTCATATGCGGCTTGCGCCTTACCGAACCGGGTCTTCGCGCTAGCCTCCCTGCGCGCCACCATCTCGTCAGAGTAGGCTGGATCATGATGGAACAGGATCAACTGTCCTGCCTCTGAAGCGGCTGCTACCTCGCAAGCCATCGTCACCGTCGAGTGTCCATATCCTTGCGTGGATGGGAATCCGGACAATCCTCCACGATAATGTTCCTCCGAATATTGCGCGTCGTGGATCAACATATCCGCCGCGCGCGCGAATGCCACCAACCTTCGATCCGTTCCGACATAGCCCTCGGTATCTGTCGCGTAGACAACAGATTTGCCACGCCACGTGATTCGATAGACATAAACTCCGCCGGGATGCGCGTACGATTTGTGGATGCGTATGATGACCGCGTCATTTTCTAAGCCGACAGTTGATTCCGTCAAACGGACGCCCGTCTCATCCCAAACAATGACCTGCGACTCGCGCACCGAATGGATCTCCTTCGATGAAGCCATTTCGCGCAAACTGACAGGGAACGCTTCTGACGATTGATTTTGCTCTAACACACGGATCAACGTCTCAGGCGTGCCACCGGGCCCGAAGATATGTAATCTTGCATTCGGCATATACGCGGGGACGAAGAACGGAAATCCCTGTGTGTGATCGTGGTGCAAATGGCTGAACAGCAACACGACTTCTAATGCGCGTTTCTGTGCAGAGGCGTGCCGTGCCAATTCGCGACCCAATGGAATGATCCCCGTTCCCGCATCGAGAATGATCGTTCGTTCACCTGCACGGATCTCAACAGAGGCGGTATTCCCTCCATATTTCACGGTTCCTGCGCCAGGCGTGGGATAACTCCCGCGCACACCCCAAAATTTTACTCTAAGTTCGTCAGACATTCCGCACCTCCAATTTTAGATTACGACTATATTATCTTCAGTGCAGCGTTTTTCTCAAGGAAAGTTTTCGCAAGGGAAGTGGGAAATATTTCGCAAGGCTTAACTCTTTCCCGCAAAGTGGGGGAAGGCAGAGAGGGGCAAAATTAGAAAATTTGTGCTATACTTAGCCTTTACGGCAAAACTCTTTGTGGTGAAAAATGCCAGTCATCCGCTCTTCTGATATTGGGAATTACCTTTATTGCCGCCGCGCCTGGTGGTACCGCAAGCAGGGATTTGAATCCGAGAACCAGGCCGAACTCGCAACCGGAACTGAACTCCACCGCCAACATGGACGGAAAGTGCTTGCTTCCAATCTCACGCGTACGCTGGGGTTGATTTTTCTCTTTGCAGCGCTGGTCATACTTGTAGCTTATTGCACTGCTCAGATTCTTTAGGAGGAAAATGATGCCTATCCTCAACCGCCTTGCCTCTGCCTTGGGCCGCCGCGATGAAGCTCCGAATCAGGAACTTGCGCGTGACCTCGCCGCGAAGAAAGATAAAGCCGGTATTCGTGAGATTGCAGAAAACCTGTGGAACAAAGACAAGAATATCCAGGCTGATTGCATCAAGGTCCTTTATGAAATTGGCTATCTGGAACCAAAACTGATCGCTGATTACACAGAAGATTTTGTGAGGTGTCTCAAGAGCAAAAATAATCGCCTTGTCTGGGGTGGGATGACTGCTCTTGCAGAAGTGGCAAAAGCGAATCCAGATACGGTATTCAAACACTTGGACGAGATCCAAAAAGCCAAAGAGACAGGCTCTGTTATCACAGTTGATAACGCCATCTCAGCCCTTGCGTGGACAGCCGTGGCGAATGAAAAATATAACGAAAGCATCTTTCGATATTTGTTGAAACATCTTGTAGGTTGCCGCCCCAAAGAGGTGCCCCAGCACGCAGATAAAATATTGCCTGCTGTAAATTCATCCAACAAAGCAGACTTTATCAAAGTTCTCGAAAAACGCATGGAAGATCTATCTGGTTCTGGATTATCCCGCGTAAAGAAAGTGATCAGACAAGCCAATAAAAAGTAAGGGTCAAAATGAGTAGATTGCTTGAATTCTTTTTGGGTTCAATATTGATGACTGTGTTGGCCATTTCTTTAATGGTTTTTTCCGTGCTTCATTACATCTTGAGGGTTGGCAGTATTGATGATTGTGCCTGGCATAGTTCTGCAAAAGCCTGGGTCGACTCGAATAGTGATGGACTGATAAACAATGGCGAGCAGCCTCTTAGTGAAGTGGAAATTCATATTGATGATGTCCAAAACCAGCTTATAGATGTAGGCTGGCCCACAATCACGGATAGAAATGGAGATGCACGGCTCAATGCACTTGTACTCATGCTAGGATGTTCAGATGTCATTTTTGAAGTGTATACGAATGCCCCAGAAGGATATCGTATTACAACAAAACCACGTATTGAAGTAAACCGGGATGTTTTGGGAAGTTTGGATACAGAAAATGTTTATTACTTTGGCTTTACTCCCGATAAATGAATTAGCATAAATGTTATATATTGCGCTTGCTCTTCTTTTTCTTGCTCTTCTTTTCTTCTGGCAATCCAACCGCCAGCGGCAAGCCGCGGGTTTACCGGGTGGACGCGTCATCTACACCGACACGCGCGGCTGGGGAAAACTGGAGAAGCCGCTCTTCTATCAGGCTTTGGGACTGACAGGCAAACCTGATTATCTCGTCCAGCAGAATGGGATTATTATCCCGGTGGAGGTTAAGAGTGGGCGAGCACCTGAATCGCCGTATGATTCTCATATCTATCAATTGGCTTCCTATTGTTTGTTGGTTGAAAAAACATATGGCAAACGTCCACCCTATGGAATCATTCACTACCAGAATCGTGATTTTGCTATAGATTACACACAGGAACTGGAATCCTCTTTGCTCGATCTGCTGGCCGAGATGAAACGTGATGAACACAGGCACGATGTTCCGCGTTCTCATGAACAGACCTCTCGTTGCGCTCGCTGCGGGTTTAGAAAGGTGTGCAATCAGAGCCTTGTCTGATCTTTGAACTGCAATGGGCAGCCAATCCGAGAAGAAAACAGAAGTTCCTGGCACTCTTTGCGGGAAAAAGTTCACATATCTCCGTGTCCTCTATGGCTTTCAAAAAGGTATAATCGTGCTATGGCTGACTCATTCATCCCAAAGCGACCGGTTATCACTGCCTATCCCACAATGCCCGAAGCTTTCACGGAAGCTGAGGCCATGTCCTCTTATTTCAAAGAAAGGGGGATCGAGGCGCCATTCGGTTCTCTATATGATGAGAATCTCCGCAAGCGGGTCCGGCGCGGTGAATTTGATATGCTCATCATCGCGGGTGGTGATGGGAGTATCCTGCGAGCGGGAAACCTATGTGCTCAAGGCAATGTCCCGATCCTGGGCGTGAACCTTGGAACGATAGGCTTTCTTATTCAGGTTGAGCGAGAGGAATGGCATGAGTACTTTGACAAACTATTGAATGGCGAAGCATGGATCGAGAACCGTATGATGTTGCATGTCGAGCATCTCCGCGCAGGTGAAGTCATGGGAAAATGGGATGCGCTGAACGAAGCCGTTGTTGGGCGAGGGCAGAATCTTCGTCCCATTCGGTTATCTGCTTTAGTGGATGGTCGTCTGTTGACGAGTTATGTCGCGGATGGTCTTATCGCATCCACACCGACCGGTTCAACGGCTTATGCTCTCGCTGCGGGTGGGCCTATTCTCCCACCTGAACTGCGCAACATCCTGCTTGTACCGATCGCCCCGCATCTTTCTGTGGACCGCGCGGTTGTTTTATCCGAAGGGTCGATGGTCAGTATGCAGGTCAATAGCGAAAATGCGGTTTTGAGCATTGATGGGCAGCCATCCATTATCTTGATGGAAGATGACCATGTGAATGTGTGCGCCGCGGAGGTCACCGCTCAATTTGTCCGCTTTGGCGACCCGGGATATTTCTACCGTAATCTTACAGCACACATGAACGAAAATTCTTTAGGATTGCCGCGATGACCGAATCAACAACTTTGTATTGTTACGTCCACCCAAATCGTGAAACTTCCCTGCGCTGTAACAACTGCAATCGCCCGATCTGCGCTTCGTGCGCGGTGCGCACTCCGACGGGCTATCGGTGCAAGGAATGTGTTCGCGAACGACAGAAAACATTCGAAACATCAGAATGGTATGACTATGTTCTGGGTTTTATCGTGGCGGGTGCTCTTTCTGCTGTTGCGGCTTTTCTTGTCACTTTGATCGGCGGGATTGGGTTCTTTGGCTGGATAATCATCTTGGCGGGTGCGCCAACTGCGGCTGTAATGATCGCAGAAGGCGTGCGCCTAGTGACGGGTCGCCGCCGTTCCCGTGCATTGTTCATCACGGTTGCCGCCGGTGTTGTGCTTGGCGCGCTGCCTGTCATTCTGTATCAAGTGTTCAGTCTCAATTTATTCGGCATCGTCTTTCAAGTGATCTATCTCGTGATTGCCGTCCCTGTTGTTTACACTCGACTTTCTGGAATCCAATTGTTCAGATAACCTATAACCTATGCTTACCGAACTCCATATTCAAAATTTTGCGATCATTGATAAACTCGATCTGCGTTTTGGTTCCGGCCTGATCATCCTCACCGGTGAGACAGGCGCGGGCAAATCCATCATTCTGGATGCTGTCGTCATGCTCATCGGCGGCAAGGCGGATACGACCTTCGTGCGCACCGATTCAGATGCCGCGTTTGTCGAGGGTGTGTTCCAGCTCAGGGGTCCGGAAAAAGAGGCGGTGCATTCCATCCTGCAACGCGAAGAATTGATGGACGATCCGAATTATGTAGTGCTGACGCGCGAAGTCCGCAGGGAGGGACGAAACGTCGCGCGCGTGAATGGCCGGACGGTGAATGTTTCCCTGCTGAAGGAATTGGGAGCTTTACTGGTGGACATCCACGGGCAGGCGGAACATCTTTCGCTTCTCGATTCACGCGCCCATCTGGGCCTGCTTGACCGTTATGCAGAGGTGGCGCGGCCCCTCAGTGACTACCGCCAGACCTATCACACGTTGTTGAACCTGCGCCGCGAGTTGAATGAATTGCGCAAAGCACAGGCAGACGCCGAACGTCGCCTGGAGATGCTCACATATCAAGCCGAAGAGATCGAAGCCGCACATCTGAAACCCGGTGAAGATGAAGAACTGCGCATCGAGCGTGACCGGTTGTCGAATGCAGAGTCGCTTGCCCGGAATGCACAGGAAGCGCTGGCGGTCCTCGAGGAGGGTTCTCCCGAGACTCCCGCCGCGACCGATCTGATAGGGCAGGCTACGCAGGCCCTGGCCGCGCTGGCAAAGCTGGATCCGGCTCAAAACGAACTGGCGAATCAGGGCGAGGTTTTACTCGATACGATGTCGGATGTCATTCATAGTTTACGAAATTACCTGGAAGAGATCGAATTCAACCCCAAGCGGCTCGACGAAGTGGAAGAGCGGCTCGATCTGATCCATTCCTTGAAGCGCAAGTACGGAGGCAGTATCCCAGCTGTGATCTCGTCTGGAATAGAAGCTCGCAAACAGCTTGAGACGATCTCCACTGCAGCAGAACGTATCGAAGAACTCGAGCTTGAAGAAGCAAAACTACTCGAGGAACTGGCGCAGCAAGGAAGTGTGCTCACCGAGAAACGCAAGTCCGCCGCGCTCTCCATGGGTAAGGGAATTGAATCTGAACTCGGCGATTTGAGAATGGCGGCCGCAAGGTTTAATGTAGATTTCCAGACCAAACCTGACCCGAACGGCGCTCCTTCGCAAAATGGAACGCGGATTGCCTTCGATCAAAACGGATTTGACCGGGTTGAATTCCTGATCGCGCCCAACCCCGGCGAGGGACTCAAGCCGTTGGTAAAGATTGCCTCGGGCGGTGAAACATCGCGTTTGATGCTGGGCCTGAAAAATGTGCTGGCTCGCGCAGACGAAGTGCCATCTCTGATCTTCGACGAAATCGATCAGGGCATTGGCGGGCGCGTGGGGATGGTGGTGGGTCAGAAACTGTGGAATCTTTCGCGTATGCACCAGGTCTTTTGTGTGACACATCTCCCGCAACTGGCGGCCTTTGGCGATGAGCATTATCAGGTGCAAAAACTGATCCAGGGCAATCGTACCTTGACGCGCGTGGAACGCCTCGATGGCGAACCGCGCCTACTCGAACTCTCACAGATGCTCGGCGCCGTAGGCGAGGGGACAATCCGCTCCGCCCATGAGTTGATGCAGGTAGCAAGAGGGATGATAAAGGGAAAATAAAATATAACTCATTTAAAACAAAACTCTGCACGGGTTTTTTTGTTATTGATCGAAATCTAATGGCCAGACTTCCATGCCTGATTTTTGCCCGGCTAGCCACAGGTCGCGGTCAAACGTAGCGAGCGTGATAGGTGAGGCAAGTGCGTCCTGCCAGATCAAAGCCGAAGCAAAGTGCATAGAGTCATAACCACGCAATCCATATTCCCACGCCAGTTCCGAAGCTCGTTCCACCATGCCAGTTGAAACGACGAGACGAGTGAAAGAGGGCCAGTGTTCGAGATAATCTCTCCATGCACGCAATGCGTTCTTATCTTCCACCCAGCCCAGACGCACTGCCTTTGCGAAGGTAGCCGCCATTTCCACCCGTGTTATAACGGATGATCCCACTCCTTCGGACTGCTCAATGATTTTGACTATATCACCCGAATGCGCTTCTCGAATGTATCTTTTTACGAGGGCGCTGGTATCCGCATATAGAATCATTCCCTATCCTCGATCACTAAATCTGACAATTGCCGCTCACCTTTATTGACGACAACCGGCCTGTATGTCTTCAGTTTCTGCTCATTCCACTCTGCAATACCTGCCGTTACAGTTGCTTTCATTCGTTCTTCGAGAGACGGCTTTACAGGGACAATTTGCCCGATAACTTTTCCGCGTTCGGTAACAATAATGGTCTGCCCTGCTTTCACGCGGCGCATATACTCGCTGAGGCGTCCTTTTAATTCACGCGTACCTACTTTCATCTCTTTCATGAAGATCTCCTTATGTAGTTGCATTATAACAAATGTGGACACATTTTGCAATAGCTTCTATGCTCTCCAAAACTCCTAACCAATCTCTAGTAAAATTCTACGTAAATCTACATTGCATTTTGTAGTTTTACGCCTACAATAAGATTATCAGAGTGAGGGCGCGCAAAACGCCCTTTACCTGTTTAATAGGTTAATATGTTCCTCAAACGCTTCCAACTCGGACTCATCCATGTCGCGGTCGCGATGACTCTCGTCCCTATCAACAGCACTCTCAATCGTGTGATGATTAAGGAGCTCGCCATCTCCGCAACACTTGTTGCCATTCTTGCATCACTCCCTTATCTGTTTTCTCCCATTCAAGTCGCCATAGGTTCCTATTCAGACCGCCATCCGGTCTTTGGCTTTCGGCGCACGCCCTACATTCTTGCGGGGCTAATTCTGTGCGTGCTTGGAATGATCGTCTCGCCGCAGGTCGCGTTCCTCATGGCAGATAACTTCCCTCTCGGTCTGCTGGCAGGCATCCTCGCCTTTGGCGCATGGGGCATGGGCTATAACCTCTCCGCTGTTGCCTATCTCTCACTCGCCTCCGAACTCTCAGGTGAAAACGGGCGCGGCAGGACCATTGCCACGATGTGGTTCATGATGATCGCCTCGATCATCCTGACCGCAATTGGGCTCAGCCATATGGTAGATCCATACACGCCAGAAGCCCTCATCCGCGCATTTGGAGTTGTAGCCGCATCTGCGCTGACCCTCGGTCTGCTCGGACTCTTCAAACTTGAGCCACGCTCTACCCGCCTGGTTCCCCCCATTTTCGCTAAGAAAGATTCTGCTAGTGCGGGGAACGAAGAAATTCGAAAATGGGGGGATGAAAGGGGGGCAACCGCCTCTGAAACCTATACCGTTAAACAAATGACTTCAGCCATCACGGCCAATCCGGTCGCGCGCACATTCTTTGTCTATCTTCTTCTGTTGCTCGCCGCCATTCTCGGACAGGATGTTCTACTTGAGCCCTTTGGTGCAGAAGCTTTTGGGATGACCGTGACCCAAACCACGCGCATCACATCCATTTGGGGAACATTCGTACTTCTTGCTATTATTATCGCCGGATTACTCGAAGGGCGTGTATCTAAACGACTTGTCGCTCAATTAGGTAACTCAGGCGCATTGCTTGGGTTTATAGTCATTGTGATCAGTGGTATTCTTGTCAACCAGAACGTCTTTTACGCAGGTGTGACTCTTCTTGGCATCGGCACAGGACTATCTACAGTCGCGAATCTCTCCCTCATGTTTGACCTGACCATCCCTGGGATGGTGGGACTCTATATTGGTGCATGGGGATTCTCAAATGCAATGTCCCGTTTGACGGGATCCGTGCTGGGTGGTGTGGTGCGCGATGTGGTGACGCAGGCTACAGGCGTCGCGCTGAGCGGATATCTCGTCGTGTTTGGCATCGAAGCCCTAATGCTCTTCATAGCCGCATTCATGCTGTATCGGATCGACATAAATGCATTCAAGAAGCGGGTTGAAGAGCCATCCTATGTGGAAAAGGTGGCGTTAGCGGCAGAGTGACAGAGGCATATCATGACTGATGAATGGCTTTCCCTTAGCGACGCGGCAAAACTTCTCGGTGTGCATCCAAGCACGGTCCGGCTTTGGTCCGACAAGGGCGTTTTGCCCACACATCGCACGTCAGGCGGACACCGTCGCTATCGCCGCGATGAAGTGTTGCTATGGGCAAAGACTGCGCGTGAAGTGCGCGTGGAGCCTGAAAGCATCTTGTATACCGCTATGAAAAACGTCCGCGTGCAGATCGGCGAAGCCAATCTGGAGTCTGAGAGCTGGTACCAGAAGCTGGATGAAAAAGCGCGAACACAATATCGCGAGAGTGCCCGTTCGCTGTCGCATGGACTGATGACTTATCTGGCATCAGAAAATGGGGACGACTCCGAAGCGCACGCCATCGGATATGAATACGCTTCGCGTGCCCGTCGCTACGGACTCAGCGGAGTGGATGCCACACGTGCATTGTTGTTCTTCCGCAATGCGCTGATCGAATCCGTTATGAAAGTCTATCGCGAGGCGAATATCCTTTCGGGCAAAGCCTGGGAAGATATGCTTCATAAGATGCACAACTTCACCGATCAGATTTTGATTAGTCTGCTCGAGACGTATCGCAAGCTGGAAGATGCCAATCATTGAGTGATTGGCATTTTTATTTCGCTATTGTTTGCACCGATATGAAACAGTAAAGGAACTCTTATGCAAAACATCACACATTACATCCCAATCCTCACTACCATCATCTCATTTTCGTTTACAGCCGCCCTCTACCGTCACTGGCGGCGAAAGCCCGAAGCGAAATATCTCATGTGGTGGACCATCGGTACATTGTGCTTCGGCATCGGTACGCTGACCGAATCCATCAACGTGCTCGCTGGCTGGAGTGTCCTCAACATGAAGGCCTGGTATATCTCAGGTGCATTGCTTGGCGCATTCCCACTTGCACAAGGCACAGTGTATCTCTTACTCAAAAAGAAAACCGCCGATATCCTCACATGGTTCTTCATAATCTATATCGCGGTCGCATCCACTGCAATCATCCTTTCGCCAGTGGATATGTCTATGGTTGACCCGGCACGTCTCACGGGTAAAGTGATGACATGGACATGGGCGCGCTTGTTCTCGATTTTGCCCAACACGTATGCGCTCACTTTTCTCGTTGGTGGTGCGGCATGGTCAGCGATCCAATATGCCCGCAAGCAGGGTAGCGGCAACCGCGTACTTGGCAACTGGCTCATCGCAATCGGTGCACTTCTACCCGGCATTGGCGGTTCCTTCACGCGACTTGGATATGTGGAAGTTTTGTTCGTTACCGAGTTTATCGGTATCTCACTTATCTGGGCTGGTTACCGTGCCATGACGCAAACCCGGACCAAATCGGTTCATACCGCACAAGCGGCTACAGATTAAGATTAGGTAACAGTTACTTTCACCGTGATTGTCACCTGCTATAATGAAATCATGATACTTGACCTTCCTCTCATTCTTGAAACCCGACGCAATCACGCGGTCGAAC
>DASWKT010000224.1:0-2636 GCA_036396515.1 Anaerolineales bacterium
CTTCAAAGAGATAGCGATGATAGAGCGTTGACGGCGCTTTGATCCCAAAATAGCCCGGCTGGTTGTGGATCGCATCGTGCAAATTCTGGCCGCCTGTATTATAGGCAAGTTTAAGCCACTCCAACGCGGTCCGAGCACGCAAACCCAGGGCAGAGGCGACCGTCACTCGTTCGCGGTCAAGTACTTCCAGCATGAGGGCCACCGAAGGCGTTACACCATCAATATAAAATTGATAATCACCGTGTGTAGCTTCGATCCAGCCCATATTGAGCAATGTCAGCGCCGGATGGAAGATCGCGCCCATGTTATTCATACCGGTATGGAGAACGTTCACGCCGTCAATGAATTGAGGATAGGCATCACAGATCGCGTCCAATACTTTCTGTGTGCGGATGGCAGGCAAGGCTGCAAGGGGAACTGCCTCCTTGATGCGGAAGATTCGTGCCTGCGCAGGACCGTCGGAACGGGATGCATAAATAAAGGTTTCCGCCTCTGCTACGGTTACATCTGCTTTACAACCACTCTCGCGGATTATTTTGACAAACTCCAGCGCACCGCAGGTGCGCCCCGGGTGAAGGACAACGATCTGTCCGTTTTTCAGGTGAGGTGCGATAGCTTTTGCAATATCCGAATGAGCGGAAGACGGCAGGACGACCATGATCACTTCCGCTTTTTTGATCGCCTCCGCCATATTGGATGTAACCAGTGCAAGTTCGCCAAACCCATGTGGGCCACCTTCGCTGCTTTCCAGTTCAATCCCACCGCGTTTTTTGATGATTTCCACATGTTCGGCTGTACGGTTGAACAAATTGACCGTGAATCCCATGAGCGCCAGATGTGCCGCCATAGCCTTCCCTCCATTACCCGCACCGATCACTGCGTATTTTTTCGTCATTGAGTCCTCCGTTTTAGATAAGCTTTGACAAACGTTTTTGTTCTTTAATCGTTTTTCCTTTGGAATCAACAGCGACACTTGCACCGTTGACAATATTTGTACGGACTACCCCGCGCCCAAACTTGTTATTCCGCAACTGTGGTGCGTCCATAAGACCGGATGTTACCGCTCGTGCCAGAGTCACTGCGTCTGTTAATGGGTCACTGGCTTCGGGCCCGGCGAGCGCCAAGATTGCTTCCAGTAAAAGAGTCGCATCTTTCACCAGTTCTTTTCTCCGTTTTGTAATTGCAGGATCCGCAGTCATATCCGGTGCGCCACGCACAGAATTCTCAATCGCGCGTCGCGCGATCTTGCTGGCTTCGATGATGTCATCCGCCGTTGCGGCATGATGTGCCTCTGTATGGCCTACAATATGAATAATGTGCGGGTTGATCGCCATCTGCAAATAGATGCTCGCCGCAAGATGACCGCGCGCCATATCCGGGTCAAGCGGATGGCTCAATAAACCTGTACGCGTTTGTTTCCAAATGTGGAAGCCGCCCCCCTCAGTCCCCCCATTTTCATGAAAATGGGGAGATGCGAGAGGAGTAATCATATCCATCACAGCCAGCATCTTCGCCAGATCCATCGCATCTGAAAGCCCAGGCGGACTATTGAACATAAGCTGCGCGATGTAATCCTTCACGCCAAAGGCCCGTGCGTTGTATGCCGAAAGATAAGCCGAGACCACGAAGACAACATCGGGGGCATCACGCATTCCCCAGTGATGGGGCTCGTTCAATTCAACAGGGATGTTATGCTCACCATACCACTTCATCACACTTTGATGTTCGCGGATCGAACCTTCCAGATCCCACGGCCCGCGCCCATCCATCTGATTGAACCAGAACAGCGGGATCGCGCACCATGCGATATTGATCGTATCTAAATACATTTCAGCCAGCCGAATAAAATCATCTGTCCCTGAATATGTTCGCAACAAGGGGAAGTTGCCACGCCTGCTCGCGGCATATAAAATGCGGTAATCCTCTGCTGAACGGACAGGCACACCGCCCGCGCCCTTGCGCCGCGCCTCCTGCCTTTCTGGGTGATAAAAATTCTCCTGCGCATCCTGGTCAATACCGAGCGAGATCACATCCAGTGCATGAGCATCTGAAATCTTTTCTATACCGTCAATAGTCGCTTCCATCGTTGGCAGTCCAAAATGATGACGCAAAATCGGAAAGGGAGATTTCCATTGGATTCGCCTGATTGTGGACTGTGGGTAATCCGCTTCGCTCAATGCCTCCGTCTGCTGACCCTTTAGATAAGCAATGACCGCCTCCGGAGGCTCACTCCCGTCAAAGGCGCGCTCAAAGAAACCGATCTTGCGGACACGCTCCACAACCGGAGGAGTCCCGCCAAATGCAAAGCGTACTCCGCGCTCGTGCAACTCAGACGCGGCTTCGGCGAATTCACCGAGCAGTCGTTCTCCCGTCTCAGGCGTGAGGCGATAAGATACACCGACCATTTCTGCACCTTCGCGCTGCGCGGCAGAGATCATTTCATCGACCGAAACCGCGGGCCCAAGGAATACCGTCCGCCAGCCAGCGGCTTCGGCCAGCCGCAAGAAGTTTGTTACTCCAGCCACGTGGACACATTCACCCAATGCACCGGCAACAATCGTTTTTGTTTTTTGTTTCATAAATTATTTCTCCTTTCTTCAGGAGTTCCTTTTCCCCTCTTCCCAATGAACCAGAAT
>DASWKT010000225.1:0-10282 GCA_036396515.1 Anaerolineales bacterium
GCGAGAATGTCCCTTTTTTATTTAGCGTGCTTTCCATGGAAAAATTCCTCAAAAAAGAATGAAACATTAATAAAAAGATGAAATATTATTGGCATCTCAAAATGCCAGTTTACATCTTCAAGACGACAAAAGAGGTGCCCAGGTTACATAGCCCCGCATTACAAGCCCGCGACTTCCTGTGAAGCGCAGAAGTTAACGTACTGTCCCCTTAAATTCGAGAACCGCGGATGCCAACCGCGGCTCTCTTTCGAAGGAGGAGAAGAGAAATCACCTTGCTGCCCCAAATTTATCACAATGGCCTCAGACATGCTTGACGTGGAACGTACGATTACCCCATGATGAACCGACGCTAGGATGAGAAGTCAAGGCTTCTAAGATTTCTCTCAAATAATACTCATACAAGTAGGGGTACTAGATGAGTAGAATGCTTGCCTTTTGTATTACCCTGTTCTATATATAGGGGCTGGCAAGCCAATCCTGGAAAGGAGGTGATGCTTCGATCCTTTAACTGATGAAGGTGCTTCTTCTGCTGAAATTAACCAACAGGGAAGAGGCATCACTTGCAGCGAACAATCGTGCAGGTGAGAATAGACCAACAAAAGACAAGGAGCAATACGAATGAAAAAAGTTACTTTAGCGGTCGTGCTCGCACTGACATTGGTGTTCAGCACGATCGGCATGGCCAGCGCCATCACAAACGGCCGGCCCGATGGAAATGCTCATCCCTATGTGGGATTGGCCGTGTTCGATGTGCTCGATGAGGATGGCAAACAGGTGCCTTCGCACCGCTGCAGCGCCTCATTGCTTACGCCGACAGTGGTCCTGACAGCCGGGCATTGCACAGATGGAACCGTGGCTGCGCGCGTCTGGTTTGATGAGATCGTTCAGGGCAACCCTGAATATCCGTTGAGCGGCGCAACCTCCTACGACGGTGTCGCGCACACCTATACGGGCTTTTGTATCGGCTGCGGCAATGGGCTGCCCGGTTTTGCCGCCGGTGACGTGGGCATCATCGTTTTGAGCGAGCCTGTCCCGGACGAGGTAGTCGCCGAATATGCCCAATTACCAGACGAGGGCCAAGTAGATACGTTGAAGAACAAGACGAAGGTCGACCTCGTGGGCTATGGCGTGCAGGAACAGATCCGCGGCGGCGGTCCACCCGTTTGGACCGGACTCAGAATCCGGCTCTTTGCACCGAGCGAGCTTGTCTCCGGCAACTTTGTGCACAGCGATGAGTTCATGAAGCTGGCGCTTAATCCCGGTGGCGGCTCCGGTGGTACCTGCTTCGGCGACTCCGGCGGCCCTGACCTGCTTGGCGGCACGAATACCGTGCTGGCGGTCAACTCCTATGTGACCAATTCCAACTGCTCGGGCGTCGGCTATTCTGCGCGCGTCGACACCAAGGCAGTGCTGGAATGGATTAACAGCTTCCTTTAGGTCCAAATCAGTACCGGAAAATCATGGAGTCACCTTTACGGTGGCTCCATTTTTGTGCCGCACGACCCCCTCCGACCTTCGGTCACCTCCCCCAAATTCGAAATGTATTCCTTGCATAATTATTCCTATTTTTTGTTCCAAATTTGGGGGAGGAAGGGAGGGGGTCTCAACTCTTTCTGATCACAATCTGCTCGCGGCTGTAGAGCCTGATCGCAATCAAAGTGATCAAGGCTGAGATGACGATTGTCATGAGTGTTGAAATCAGGGCATTCGACAGGCTGAAAGCCTCCGCGCGCATGAACTGGTTGATCATGATCTGCTGCCCGAATGTGGGAATCAGCATGGTCCACAGCTCGGGCTTCACAGGGAAGAAAGCCAGCGCAAGACCGGGCAGGGACGGCACCAATGCAATGAACGGCAAATACGTACCGGCTTCCTTGGTGCTGCGTGCAAAGGAGGCAACAAGCATCTGGATGGCGCTTGCCAGGAAGACAACGGGCAGGCAGATCAAAAAGATGGCAATCAGAGTCCTGATGGTCAAACTGATCCGCACACCCAGGTACTCTTCGACAGGCAGAATGTTAAAAACAATACCAAAACCGATCAGGGTGATCGCAAGGCTTGCCAGAGAAAAAGGAAAGGCTGCCATCAGCTTGCCCAGCACGAAACTGCGGCGTGGCACCGGGTTGATCAGCAAAGGCTCAAGCGACTGGCGTTCGCGTTCCCCGGCAGTGGTATCCGTGATGATCGGAGCCGCCCCATTGAAAATGGCGAAGATAATGAAATAGGGCAGAAAGGAAATCAGAACCGTCGCCCGGCTTTGAGGCGTGGCAACATCCAGCTTTTCAACGGTCACCACGTGGATGACCTCTGGGCTGACGCCGCGCACAACGAGGCGCAACGTCCCAAGATAAGTGCTGTAGCCTCGCAGAAGGCCTTGAATTCTGCCGACGTCCGGGCTCGCAGATTGCCTGGAACTATCCATCACCAGTTGCACAGTTGCACTTTTGCCGGACGAAAAATCCTCCCCGTACTCTTCCGGTATGATCAGAACGACATTGACATCTCCCTGCCTCACAGCCGCCTTGGGATCTGCGGGTGCAGGCTCAACGATCACATCGTGCTGCTCGAGAAACTGGATCAGGTTGGGGGCATTCTGAGGATTTTGGACAGGAAGATTGAGTGGTTGCTCAATATCCTCCCGGACCGAGGAGCCGATCATAATCAGCACGCCACCCATCATGAGCGGCCCAAACAGCGCCCAGAACAAACCGGTGGCCCAGCTTCGATAGTCGCGCAGGCTGTCAACGACTTCCTTCTCAAAGATGATCCAGATCTTGTTCATGCCAGTCCCTCCTCCGAACCGATCGCTTCAATAAAGGCATCCTCCAGGTTATTTTTGCCTGTTCGTTCCAGCAGGTCAGCGGGGGAACCCTGCGCCGAAACCACGCCGTTGGAGATGATAACGATCTGGTCACACAAGGCAGCGACCTCCTGCATGATGTGGCTGGTCAGCAGGATGCACTTGCCGCTATCACGCAGCCTGCGGATGAACTGGCGCATGGCGCGTGTGCTTTTCACATCCAGGCCATTCGTAGGCTCATCCAGCAGCACATTGCGCGGGTCGTGGATGAGGGCACGCGCAATGGCGACCTTCAGCCGTTCCCCGCTGGAGAAGCCCTCCGTTTTTCGATCGGCGATGGCTTCCATATCGAGCAGGGCAATCAACTGGTCCATCTGCGTTTCAAGATCCCCGCCGTTCAGATCGTGCAGGCGCCCGAAATAACGAATGTTCTCACGGGCGGTCAGCCGCGGATACAATCCCTGTGCATCCGAGAGAACGCCGATGCGGGTCTGAACTTCGATGGGTGCTTCTCGGACATCAAACCCGTCAATGCGTGCAAACCCGCTATCCGGTTCGAGAAGCGTATAAAGCAGGCGCAATGTCGTGCTCTTCCCGGCGCCATTGGGTCCGAGCAGACCCGTGATCTGCCCATCAAAGGCTGAGAAGGAAATACTCTGAACAGCTTTGACCTTGCCAAAGGATTTGGTGAGTCCCTGAACTTCGATCATGGCATGTTCTTCATAGCAGATTTATTACGGTTGCGGCCCGCTGAAATCCACAAAAAATGGAGGCGGTTCAACACTTTCTGTGCAGGTTGTATCCAGGCCCTTGAAAGAGGCGCTTTCGATAAAGCTATCCAGGATCTTGGCTGTGCATTGATTGGCCGAATTGCCATGTCCCATGTCATCAAAAATCAGGTGGAGGCTGTTGCTGAGTGAGGGAGCCAGCTGCTCGGCATGCCAGGGCGGTGTGATCGGGTCCACTTCACCAGACAGCATCAGGACGGGCAACGCAGAATTAACGGGCGCGTGGACAACTTCAGGTGGATCACCATGGGGCCATGCTTCGCACACCTCGAGGAAAGTCTGCGCATTTTCCCCGAATAGGCTTTCCGCGCTATCTGGAGTGGAAATCAAGGGAGCATCCTCCGTACAGGCAACGGAGTAGAACATCCCATCGTATATGCCGGCATCCAGAAGATAGGCTTGCGAGATCAAAGGTGCGTAGTTCTCTTTTGTGTACGCCTGATGGATGGCCAATGGCAGCATGGCGACGAGATCGGGTGAATAAAGGGTATTGAAAATAATGCTCGTGAAGGTCCTGCGGGTAAGTTTCACTTCGAGAGGCTTCCCTGTGACCGGATGGGAGATTATGACCTCAACAGGTGTTTCTTCCAGCTTCTGTAAAACCGCATCAAACTCTGACCTTAGATCGGGGAATGTAGACACGCAGGCTTCATCTGCTTGACAGCGCGCAAAGAACTGATCGAGCGCTGCCTGTCCATCCTGGGCGGCATCCATGTAAAGGACGAATGCAGGATCAACGACTGCATCCAGGATCGCACTCCGAACGTGTCGCGGGTACATCTTCATATAGGTAAGCGCTGCGCGCGTGCCATAGGACACACCAAACAGGTTTATGGACTCATATCCGAGCGCAGAGCGCACCACGTCCAGATCCTGCATGGCGATATCGGTTGTGTAATAGCGCAGATCGGCATCCAGTTTTTTGGGACACTCCTGAAGTAAAGCGATGACCTGCTCGTCTTCCAGCGTTTTATCCTCTTCCGGATCCAGACAGCGGAGAGGATTGGACTTCCCGGTGCCGCGCTGGTCCACCAGGATAATATCCCGTTTCTCATGAATCCTGAATAAGGCAGCGGAGAGGGCCGGGAACACCTCTATGGCAGATTGGCCTGGCCCACCTGCAAGGATGAACAGGGGATCTGGCTCCGGGCTGCGCTTGATCGCTTCCACGACCGCAACATGCAGCATAATCTGCCGACCCTGCAGGTTGGAAGGGTCTTCGGAAACAGCCAGCGAACCGCATTTGGCATCCACCTGAACATCAACACCGGGTGATGACAGGACGCAATCCGTCAGAGCGATACCAGGCTGATCAGTCACAGTTGCTGATCGAGGCGAACAAGAGAAGATAAGGAGCCCTTGCAGGGCTAGAAATACGAAAACTTTACGCATCTAGGAAAGCCTTCTCGAAGGATCGCACCTGGTTATTATACGACAGGCAATTTCACTAAAAAGACTGACGAGGTTATGCACCTAGCATGACCTCGTCGCCACATAATAATTAGAGACAAGACACCCGCCCTAAATCCGAAACCAGATATGAAATTATCAACACGAGTCTTAATTTCGGATTTGGGGAGGGTCGGGGAGGGGTCTCTCCTGCTTCCACAGCTCCCACATTTCCTCGCTGGTTCCGAGCAAAGCATCCAACCTGCCTTCAGACTCCACGCGCCCATCTTTGAGCACGATGATGTGATCCGCGCGGCGCAGGAGCGGGCGGCGGTGTGACACGACCAGACAGGTCATGCCCTCGCGGGCGAAGATCCGCTCCCAAAGCTGGCGCTCAGTCTCCACATCCAGGGCGCTGGAAAGATCATCGAAGACGAGCAGTTCCGGCTCACGGATGAACATACGCGCCGCAGCCGCCCGCTGCATTTGTCCGCCCGAGAGCTTGACACCGCGCGCGCCGACCATCGTTTCGAGATCATCGTCCAGTTCCTCAAGATCGCGATCCATGACTGCCAACTTTGTTGACGCGTAAATCTCCTCATCTGTGCGGTCCAGGCCAAGCAGGATGTTGTTGCGCAGGTTATTGCTGAACAGGCGTGGCACTTGCGCGGTGTAAGAACAACGCGGCGGAATGAAGAAGTCGCCGGGCGAGGTTATCACTTCACCGTTCCAACGGATCTCACCCGACTCCATTGGGAGCAATCCGAGCAACGTCCGTAGGAGCGTTGTTTTCCCCGAGCCAATGCGCCCCGTGATGACAGTAAGCGTGCCGCGCTTGAGGGTCAAGTTCACGTCTTCAATGCCATGGCTCGAATTGGGATAGTGAAACGTCAAATTAACGGCGGCCAGCTCGTTCAACCGGTCTGATGCGCTTTTCGTCGGGTAGATCACATCCGGAAGTGGACCTTCCAAATCCACTTTGCTGTGCTCAATCAGTGCCTCCAACGGCGCGTTTTCCATTAGGCGATACATGCGCTGAACGGAGACATTCAATTGTTTGTAGCGGGCGGCGAGCATCCCGGCAAAGGTGGTCAGGTCGCTCATGCTTTGTAGGAGATACACAAAGAGGGAAAAATCGCCGAGCGTGAACGTGCCCGCGCGCATCGACTGCCCGACCAGGATAAGGATGACGCCCGTTCCAAGCGTGGATGTGTTGCGATAAATGGAGCCAAGCACGTCATCGAACAGCTTCTCGCGGACCGTCAGCTTACGGCGCTCGTCATTGAGGCTGTGGAAATGATTGATGACGTTCTTTTCGGCAGTCGCAACCTTGACAGCCTGTACCGCGCCAAAGAACTCGCCGATGAAGCCGGTCACGTTACCAGTTGCCTGGCGGGAGGCGCGGCGATAATGCTCGATGCGGCGAGTTGCAAGATTGGCAACAACCCCAACGACGAGCAATGGGATAAGCGCCATTAACGTGATCGATGGACTGATCTGCGTCATCAGGAGGATGGCTACAACAATGATGGCGATACCAATCAGGATATCGTTGATCAAAATGACGAAGAGCGGGATCTCATTCACATCGTTCTTAAAGCGACTGACTGCCTCACCCGCTGAATCAGGCAATGGGGCGGCACCAGGACGACGCAGGATGTACTTCAGCAGGTTCTTGCGCAATAGGGTAGGAATATCCGCAAAGATAGGCACATCTGCGTAATAAAAACCGTAGCTGGCAAGCACACGCCCAATCCAGGATGCGAGTGCAAATGCAACAATGGCCCAGATCCCAAACCTCAAAGGTGCTTCACCGGTGATCATATCGAAGAAAGCTTTGATGATCAATGCCGGGGCGATCTGCCAACAAAAGCGGATGAGCGTTACAGAGAGCAGGTCAATGAACCACAGCCATGGGCGGAAGCGCAGCATCTCCCAGATGACGCGCCAGGCAGGGAGGGACGGTATTTTTTGGTCAAATGTAGTTTCGGTCATAAAATTCCTTTTTATGTCGTTGCGAGCCCGAAGGGCGAAGCAATCTCAGTTTAGACAGATGGAACTACTCGGTGAGCACTCTCCGTTTGCGAGGAGATTGCTTCGGCTAAGAACGCCTCGCAATGACATGATCATGCTAGTACCTCTTCCAATCCTGTTTGCAGCAGCTGGTAGAAACGTGAGTTTGCATCCGCCGCAAGTTGTTTGCGTTCGCCGTATTCGCTCACTTCGCCGTTTTCCAGGATCATGATCTCATCCGCACGATGGACGGTATGCAAGCGATGGGCAATGATGATGGCCGTCCGGTCTTCCAGCAGTTTATCTATCGCACGTTCGAGGCGTGCCTCGGTAGCGGGATCAAGACGCGAAGAGGCTTCGTCCAAAATAACAAGGCCCGGATTCCGCATGAAGACACGCGTAAACGCCAGTAGCTGCGCCTCCCCCGCAGATAACGAGCGGCTGCCGGTATCCAGTTCCGTATCCAAGCCTTTCGGAAGGGAACGATACCAGTCGCCCAGTTCCAGCTCCTCAAGAGCCGCCAGGATCTGGTTATCAGAAATGGATCGGTCAAAAAAGGTCAGGTTATCGCGTATGCTGGCGCGAAACAACTGCACATCCTGCGTGACAATGGCAACACTTCGCCGCAAGGCGTTGAGGTGTGCGTCGCGCAAATCCGAATCGTTGACTTTTATGTTTCCAGACTTCACATCATATAAACGGAAAATCAGCCGTGCCAGCGTTGTCTTGCCGCTGCCGGTACGTCCGAGCAAACCACGAGTTGATCCCGGCTTCAATTGGAAGGAGAGACCGCTCAATACAGCATCGTTTCCGTTGTAGGCAAAGGCGACATTCTCGAAGGCTAAGGCGAGCGGCCCGGCAGGATTCTCAATACCTATTCCATCCACCACTTCCGGCTTGAAATTGCGGAACTCTGTCAGACGCTCTACACAGGCCCCGATCGTTTGGAAGCTTTCTATCTCATGCGTCATTGCCCAGAACGGCTCTTCCAGCAAATTGATGTAGTGGACGAATAGATACACCGTGCCAATCGTGACCAGGCCCGCTGTAAAGAGCCAGTATCCACTGGCGATCGCCAGCAGCGTGCCCGTGGTGAGAGCCAGTCCCATGGCGTTTTCAATGATCCAGCGCTTGAAATGAGCTTTCCGATTATGGGTCAGAATGGTGCCTTGATGACGGAACAATTCTCGGATGGAGAAGTCGACCGCGCCGCTGGAGCGAATGTCTTCCGTGCCAGCCAGTTGCTCTTCGATGAAGCCATATAACTCAGCTTCAGCCTGGCGGCGGGCCTTCTGGTGCGGTATGGCAATATCTTTGAGGCGGCCAAGGATTACGATCGTAAGGATAGAGTAAATCGTGAAACCTAAGCCAGCGCGCCAGTCTTCGAGGAAGAGCGCTAAAAGAATACCGAGTAAAAGTAATCCATTGCTAACCAGGTTAAGCGCAAACTGCGAGAAAAAAGTTGCGAGTTCGGTAACATCGCCGTCAATCCGTTCGATCAGCTCACCGGGTGTATGGTCGTTATGGAAACGCATATCCAGGTTAAGGGCGTGCCAGGCCAGTTCCGCGCGCAGGGCATTGGTCGCCGTCCACGCCACGTTTTCCCCCACATAAGTGACACTGACCGAAATCACCTGCTGCAGCAGGGCAACGCCGATGAAGGCCAGCGCGGTCGTGGTGAGAGTCCGCAATGCCTCACCCGCCAGTGCAGAATCAATAAACGAGCGCATGATCTGTGGCGCAAAGATGCGCAAGCCAATGCTTCCCAGCAACAGAACGCTCAGGAGGAGAAAGCGTCCTTTTTGCGGGCGGATATGTTGGGAAAGCAGATCCCAGTAGGCTTTGAAAGGAAGGTTCATGATGTTTTCTCAAAATTAGAATGCTTCGCGCTCCCGGAAGAACACCGGGACTATAGTGAGCAGAACGACTGGAAGAGAGCGAAGACGAAGCGTAGATAGAAAAACTATGTTCTCTGATCATAGCGCTTCGACTTCGGGTTTCGACGCTTTTCGTCTCAACCCTCCGCTCAGCGCGATAGCTTTTAGCAACAAAAAAAGCCACGGTGCAGGAGGCACCGTGGCATAAAGACACACAAAAGGACCGCTAATGGTCAGCAGGCGCACTCCGAGAAGGTATTTTATTGTCGCTGTGTCCAGTAATCATCAATCGAAACATCGAGTGCGCTCCTTTCTCCAGGATTTATTGCAACGTCAGTTTACATCAGGTGGGAGGCAGTGTCAAGATAAATCATGAGCGATGAGCGCCTTGGCTACCATCACCATGGAATGCTCCGCCTCGATCCCTGTCCCCTGTTGAATCTGCATCCGACACGCCGCGCCGGTGGAGACGACCCCCTCCCAGCCTCCCCCAAATCCGACAGCTAATGATCGGTTGGCATGTGAACTCTCCACATCGGATTTGGGGGAGGTGCCCCGACCCGAAGGGGAGTGGGCGGTGGGGGTCCGTAACGCTGGAAACAATTTCAACTCACCTACCTTCATCGATAGCTCATAATGCTCCGCTTCATAGCCAAATGTTCCTGCCATCCCGCAGCAGCCAGTATCCAATAACTCAACCTCATATCCGCAGGCGCGCAGCAATTCGACAGTGGCATTCGCCCCGATGGCCAAACCATCCGACGCCAACCCCTCCGCGCGCTGATGACAATGCGGATGGAATTTTATCTTCTTTGAAAAATTATCTCCTCGATCAGATGATTGCCCCAGTGTGACTACACGCAGGCTATTAAATTCGTCGGATCGCAGAAGAAACTCGTCCAGCAGCCAGACTCTGGGTATGCGGCGAGTGATTTCATCCTGTCGCTCGGGCAGCAGGTCAATGTAATCATGTTTGAGTGTATAGATTTCGGGTGGTTCGATTCCGACGATGGTTGCTTCACACTCAGGATCAACTTGATCCAGGGCATCCAACACGCGTGCGGCATGACGACGCGCTGGGTCCACAAATCCCTTCGATAGCAACGAGGCCCCGGCTCCAAGAATGGGCAACACATGGACATCGAATCCACATCGCAACAGAATATCGAGCGCAGCCTGTTCGGTCTCAGGCTCAATGTAGCGCGCAAATGAATCGGAAAGAAATATTATTTTTTCTCCGTGTCGTTGTGTCTCCGTGGCTGAAATCTTTGCATGTTCACGCGTAAACTTCGGAAACGGACGGTGAGGTGTAATTCCCAATACCTGCGCAACAATCTTTTTGATAAAGGGAATCTCCATCAGCATATTCGATAACGGCGCAGCGGCAGAAGCAAACGCAGCAGCGACATGAAAAT
>DASWKT010000226.1:0-7027 GCA_036396515.1 Anaerolineales bacterium
TCTGATCTTTCGGGCCGCGGCAACCTATTAAGCAAAGCCGAAGAGCATGGCCTGGAAGTGGAAGGCAATGAAGTTGTCTCTGTGCTCAATGATGTAAAAGAGCTGGAATCGCGCGGCTTTTCCTTCGAAGCGGCAGAGGCCTCGGTCGCCATGATGTTGAAGCGACAGGAATATGGCTACAAAGCTCCTTTCGAACTCGTGGACTTTCTTGTCAATGTGGAGCATCGCCAGGGACGCGGCATTTTCGCGGAGGCGATGGTAAAGGTGAGAGTGCAGGGCGAATTGCTTCACACCGCCGCGGAAGGCAATGGTCCCGTCAACGCTCTGGATAATGCCTTGCGGAAAGCTTTGCTTGGATATTACCCGCAGCTCGCGAATTTTCATCTGTCCGACTACAAAGTCCGCATTCTGGACTCGGATCACGGCACAGAGGCCATCACGCGCGTACTCATTGACACGCGTAACAACACCAGCCGCTGGAGTACCGTCGGCGCAAGTACCAACATTATCGAAGCCTCGTGGCGCGCATTGGCGGATTCATTGGAATACGGGTTGATGGTAGCGCATTGATTACTTCGCGCTTCGTCTACAGGACTGACGAACACTACACCCGCCCTGGCGGGCGGTGCCAGGGTAGTCCCAATGATCTTTTGGGAGCGCGATATAAGGATATTTATGAATTTCAACATTACACTTTTACCCGGAGATGGCATCGGCCCCGAAGTGGTTGCTGAAGCCGTGCGCGTGCTGGATGTGATTGCCGTAAAATTTGGTCACACTTTCATCTTCACCGAGCGTCTCATGGGTGGATGCTCGATTGATAAATACGGTTCCTCCCTTACCGACGAAACGCTTGCCGATTGCAAAGCCTCAGACGCGATCCTGCTGGGAGCGGTGGGTGGCCCGAAATGGGATGACCCCAACGCCAAAGATCGCCCGGAACGCGGGCTGCTTGCGCTGCGTAAAGGACTCAATGTGTTCGCGAATCTTCGGCCTGTGAGAGTGCATCCCGCCTTGATCGATGCGTCCCCGCTCAAGCCGGAGAAACTCAAAGGCGTGGATATCCTCGTCGTGCGCGAGCTCACGGGCGGGTTGTATTTTGGCCAGCCTAAAATGCGCGAGATCAAAGATGGCAGGGAGCGCGCGGTGGATACGCTTGAATATTATGACTATGAGATCCAGCGTGTGGTGGAACTGGCCTTCAACCTGGCGCGTGGAAGAAAAAAGAAGGTGACTTCCGTCGATAAAGCCAATGTACTGGAATCATCCCGTTTATGGAGACAGGTTGCGACAAAGATGGGCAAAGAGAACCCTGATGTAGAGTTGGAGCACGTTTTAGTGGATACCGCATCCATGCGGCTGATCACTGGCCCCGCGTCCATGGACGTGGTTGTGACGGAGAACATGTTCGGCGATATCCTG
The DNA here is from genome assembly GCA_036396515.1 of Anaerolineales bacterium. Lineage (GTDB taxonomy): Bacteria > Chloroflexota > Anaerolineae > Anaerolineales > Villigracilaceae > Defluviilinea. Next base: position 1,423 of record DASWKT010000226.1, read on the forward strand.
ACGGATGAGGCGTCTGCGTTGGCGGGATCGATGGGGATGTTGCCCTCGGCCAGTGTAGGGGAAGCAGGCCCCGGCTTATATGAACCGATCCACGGGTCCGCACCGGATATCGCCGGAAAAGGGATCGCAAATCCAATTGGCACGATCCTTTCTTCTGCAATGATGTTGCGTCATTCATTGAAATTGGAAGCCGAAGCCGCATCCATTGAAAAAGCAGTGGAAGAAACCATCAGCGAGGGCGCCCGTACCACAGACATCGGCGGCAGGCTGACTACTCGTCAGATGGCGGATGAAATACTCAAGAGATTGCAGCGATATACGACTGAGCCGCAAGAGATGCCGGGCAAGGTCGCAACTACACAATAAAAGGAGAGATCACCATGGGAATGGAATCCAAATTTATCTGGATGGACGGCGAACTGGTCCCGTTCGAAAAAGCGACGTTTCATTTTCTCACGCCTGCCTTGCATTACGGTGCGGCGGTGTTCGAAGGCATCCGCGCCTACGACACGCCGAAGGGACCGGCGGTATTCCGTTTGAGCGAGCACCTCGAGCGGATGCTTGATTCGGCGCTGGTCTTCGGCTTTCGCGAACTGCCTTTCACAGTCGAACAGCTCGCGGCCGCTGTGAAGGAGACCGTCTGCGCGAACGGTTTCAGGGATTGTTATATTCGCCCGTTGTTGTACTTGAACGGCGGCGGTTGGAACTTGAACGTGGACATGGGCAAAGCCAGTGTCGCCATTGCGGTCTGGGAATGGAGTAATTATCTCGGGGAAGAGGCGTTGTCGAAAGGCATTCGCGCCAATATTTCATCATTCACGCGCCATCATCCCAACGTGATGATGACCAAGGCCAAGGTCGCGGGCAACTACGCCAACAGCTTCCTTGCCAAGACCGAGTCCGTGCGGCTGGGGTTCGAAGAGGCCATCATGCTCGACCCGGAAGGATATATTGCCGAATGTACGGGTGAGAATCTGTTCCTTGTGCGCAGAGGAAAAGTCCTCACTCCATCCACCGCGCCTGTTTTGGAGGGCATCACACGCCACACGATTTTCACGATTGCCAAGGAACTGGGTTATGAGGTGCTCGAGCAGCCCATCTCGCGTGACCAGCTTTATATCGCGGATGAGGTCTTTGTATGCGGCACCGCTGCCGAAGTGATCGGCTTGAGGGAAATTGATTTCCGCACCATCAACGGTGGCCAGACCGGCCCTGTGACCTATGAGATCCAAAAGATGTATCATGATGTAATCCGAGGCAAAGTGGCGAAGTATGAAAGTTGGTGTGAATATGTTAGTTAGACTGTTCGATATCCAGCCATCCTCTGTGGAACCCTGACCACCCGTACAAAAAAACAGCCTCCCGTCAACGGGAGGCTGTGTAGTTCCAAGCTGGTGTTCCAGTTCTCCGTGCGGTTTTCCTTTCGCTTAGCCGTTTCTCGCCAACCATCTAAAATTGGGATGAGTCATCACCAAAATGTGTTTGACACTTTTTGCCCACATCTCCGTTGTTAAAGGTATAGATGTATGGATCAACCTCACTGCGCACCGGTGCCCCTATGATTGAGGCTTCCCAGACCGACCTAGTCGTGTTGGCTCAACGCGGTGATCTACAGGCGCTGGGGGCACTGTATGACACCAATTATCCAGTGATTTATCGCTATATACGTGCACGCGTGGGCGATTCGCAACTCGCCGAAGACCTGACAGGCGATGTCTTCCGGAGGATGCTGACAGGCCTACCCCAATTCCGTCCAATGGGATTGCCCTTTCGAGCATGGTTGTTTCGCATTGCCCATAATGTGGTTGCAGACAATTACCGCGAGGAGAGCCGGCATATGTCCGTAGATTTACAAGAAACCGAATACGAAAGCAAGAAAGATGATGATCCCGCTTCCGTCGTAGAACAGAAACTGACGATGGAGGAGGCTCATAAGGCGCTTGGAGAACTCGACGCGTCGCAACGGGATGTATTGATGCTGCGCTTCCTGAGTGGTTTGTCCCTGCAAGAAGTAGCGCACGCCCTCAACCGGACAGAAGACTCAGTCAAGGCCTTACAGCGGCGGGGTTTGGCGGCCCTCCGTGTGAACGTGGCTCAGGAATAAGGATAGGTGATTTGATGGCTCAATTAGATGATTTATTGGAAGAGCGCTTAGCCCGGCTTGAAGCTGGTGAACCCTTGGAAGCGTGTCTCGCCGGATTGCCCGAGGAGGAAGCGATTTTACTGAAGAAAGCGGCGCTACTCCGCGCGCTTCCTGAAACTCATACAGTACCCGAACAGATGCCTGCCAGAAGGCAGGATTTCTTGCGTCAAGCTCGGGAGACAAAAAAAATGGCATCTCAACCTTCCACTTCATCGAGTAAAGCTCGCCCCCGTTGGATTTTACCGGCAGCACTGGCAGGTAGCGCGCTTGTTCTCATTAGCTGCGTGACGATCTTTGCACTTCTGGCCGGAATGGTGGGACTGAACTGGTTCCGTCAAACTCGTAATGTTGCGCTTGAAGCACCTGATCCTCAAACAGCCGTGCTCCAAGAGACGCACGGCTTAGTGGAAGTTCAGGCTAGTGATGGCAATTGGTCACAAGCTCTAGCAGGGACGCTGGTCAAAACCGGGGAGCGCGTGCGTACAGGTGGGCTGTCCAGTGTGACGCTCGCGTTTTATGATGGCAGCGAGGCAGCCATTGGTCCGCAAGCTGAAGTTTCAGTGGATCAACTCGATGCTCAAAAAGAGGGCGCGCGGGTGGTGGTGCTTACGCAGTGGCTGGGTGAGAGTGACCATGACGTCGCAACTTCCAGCAATGGGGCTTCCCAATACACGGTAAATACGCCTTCCGGAAGCGGTACAGCCAAAGGCACGGTATTCCACGTAGTTGTGTCTTCCACTCAGGTAGTAAGTTTTGATGTGGATGAAGGCGCGGTAGAAGTTACCAATTTAAACGTCACTGTCATTGTCATTGCTGGCCAGTCCACCGTCATCGTGGCGGGCCAACCGCCGGAGCAACCCGTATTTCAAATGAAGGGGGAGGGAACCGTCGAGGAGATCAGTCCCACCAGTTGGCGTATCGCCGGACGCACTTTTCTAATAAATGAAAACACTGTGCTCGTAGGTCAGCCACAGGTTGGGGATCGTGTTGCCTTCAAGGCGCGCATCTTACCTGATGGCACGCTCATAGCTGACCGTATTTCTCTTTTGGAGCAAGTACCAAATAGCCGTTTTACCTTTGCGGGCACAGTTGACGCTATCAGCGAGATGGAATGGACGATTGCAGGTCGCGTGGTGCAGGTAGATCAACTCTCTAATATAGACACCAATATTCAAATCGGAACGCTTGTCGAAGTGCGCGGTAGCATCGATCAAGATGGGACACTGAGGGCCACACGTATTCGTCGGCTCGAAGATGCGACAGGTCAGCCCTTCGAATTCGTCGGCGTTGTTGAGAGTGTCACAGAAACAGTTTGGGAGATATCCGGCGTTTCCATCACAATAGACGCAAACACGCAGGTTGAATCCGGTGTTGTTGTGGGCGATACCGTCCAAGTGCGTGGAAGGATTTTAGACGATGGCACTTGGCAGGCGACTTCGATCCAGCGTGCACCTGACACAGAGCAAGAGTTTGTGATCGTCGGGCCCGTAGAAAGCCTTGAGCCGTGGCGCGTTGCCGGAGTTGAATTTGAAACTGATAGCGACACAGAAATCGATGATGGGATTGGAGTGGGTGACAGGGTACGGGTCGTAGGCCGGATTCTTGAAGATGGTCGTTGGGTCGCCATTGAAATCCATTTACTCAACCAGGCTGAAACGCAACAGTTCACCTTCACTGGCCTGGTCACGAGCATCGACCCATGGGTTGTGGGCGGTATTCCTCTGACGGTCGACGCGGACACAGTTATCGATAATGAGATAATGGTTGGAACACTGGTGCGGGTGCGCGGCGTGATCCTGCCAGATGGAACCTGGCTTGCCAAGCGAATCAGGCGGCTTGACCAGAATCAAGGTTGCTTTAGCTTCAGCACGGTCGTCGTACAGGTAGATGCAAATCAGATCGTGTTATCTAACGGACAAACTATTCCCTTGAGCGGTGAGATTGAAGTGCGCGGCCAATTGCAGGAGAACATGTTAATTATCGTCTCGGGCTGTGTGCAAAGCGATGGCACATTGATTATCGTGACGATCATCGTTATAGGGCCAATCGAGGTCACACCAGTTCCAGCAACCCCTACGCCGATACCTCCCACAGTCGTGCCTGCCACGATAGTTCCCCCTACGCAGGCGCCTCCACCCACAGTCGTAGTGCCACCGCCTAGTAGCGGTTCGATTGTCATCACCGATAATAACCAAACCCTTACCCTGAACTGCAGCGGGAGTTCAGTGACCGTAAATGGGAATGACAATACTATTACGCTATTCGGCACCTGCGCCAGTCTGACGGTCCGCGGCAATAACAATCGTATTTTCCTTGAAGCGGCTACATCGGTTACAAACACTGGAAACAACAACATTATTCAACAACGCTAAACATCAATGCTCTGTATAGATTATGACTTAACCTACTTAAACAAATTTCGTACCAACAAAGACCTAATCTTTCATAAAAGGAGCATCAAAGATGATCACAATTAAAGTCTCTGCCAGGTCTCGTACCGCCTCCGTAGTGGGTGTCATTGCAGGAATTATTCGTGAATCCAAGCATGCGGAAGTTCAAGCCATTGGCGCCGGAGCCGTCAATCAGGCAGTCAAGGCATTGGTGGTCGCAACAAGCTTTCTCAGACAGGACGGGATCAATGTAGCCTGTAGACCGGAATTCGTGGAGCTTTCCATAGATGAAAAAGTGAGAACAGGGATTAAACTGGTCGTTGAACCACGTTAGTTTATGACGAATCAAAGTCTTTCGTCTCACTAGGTAATTTTACAGTTCAGGGAGATTAGGCTGTGATGATTGATAACAAATCAGATGGGCAGCTCAATCGTAAATTGATTGTATCTTCGTGTTGTTATGTTCCTTGCGCTATACAAAATACAGCCTCCCTGCAAGGGGAGGTTGTGTTTTCCAGGAGCGACATTCCTGAGGGCTGGATAATCCATCCGAATAAAAATGCCTGGCTTGAACCAAGCCAGGCGAATAATGCCAAAGACCTACGTTTTGTACCTTCGGCCTGGCGTGCGATGGGTTATCATCAACTCATTATGCTCTCTGCACGGCGCGCAGCCTACGGCACAGACAGTAGCGGCTGGCGTGAAATCGCCGCCGGGGACAGTGGGAAAGATATTGAACTAGAAGGAGATTTGTCCTATACTAATTGCAAGCCCAATGCCTACATTAATTTAGCGACTTGAGCTGCCATTAATCTATAGTCTTTTAAGACCCTAGACAACCGGGTAACTTAAAGTTAGGTAGCTCTCTATAATCTGAAAGGAGATGCAGAACATGACCCACACAGAGGATCAGCTAGATGCATTCTTACAGGCCAATCTTGACAACTATATTCAGGAAACTGCTCAACTTTGTGCTCAGCCAAGCATATCAGCTCGAAAAGAAGGTGTGCTCGAATGTGCAGAATTAGTGATCCACATTTTAGAGCGGCACGGCCTCCAAGTGCAGAAGTTT
>DASWKT010000227.1:0-12283 GCA_036396515.1 Anaerolineales bacterium
TCCATGCCCACAGACAGACATTGCCTGTGCAACAAGCTGCCTGGTACCCGAAAAAACTACCAACCTTTTCGGACGCTCTGGCTCTCGTGAAGGAAACACTCTTCGCCCAACAAACATTTTCAACTTCATGGTTTCACACCAATATCCGAAAACCACATCGAATTCAATCCGTTTACAACTTTTCTCGCTCGATTTATCCCTCTTCCCCCCGAACCATTTGGATAAAGTCTAGAGTAGAAATAGTGGCAAAAATCACTCGTGCAGTTGACAAGTCAAGCCGATCGCTCCAGTCCTAATTTCTCAACAAGAAACTGCACCTCCTTTTCATCGTGCGGACGATCTATATGGTTGTACAAGTTCCAGGTTTCAACATGTGACGCGCTGGCTCCGGGAGCAATTGTGCTGATGGGTGCCAAGGTTTCCAGTTCCAGGAATCTATTATTACAGTAACATTGACTTGAACTGCCAAAGTCATAATAGTCCGCCTGCGCCTGATGCTCTGCCTGCTTTACAAAAAGCGTCCCGTTGAACCAGTACGCCAGCCAGCCGCGTGGATTGGGGAAACCGACTTTGAAAGGCGTATCCATCTTGGCGTTCACCAGGATATAGGTACTGCCCCATTGCACATGCGGGTGAGACATGTCCGTGTAAGGCCACAACACCAACGAGCGATTGGGCAATACTCCGGTATCTTCTTGAGTTTGAGGCAATATCGCCAGCCCGCCTGTCTTCAGCTGTGTGATTGCCCACGGGGCACAGCTCACGGGCCAAAGACCCTGGTTGCTCAAGCGATGGGTGATCACAACCTGCGCACCCTCATCGGATAGGCAAATTTCCATGGACTTCTGCAACCCCGTTTGGATTTCAGCGTTCTGGGTGACTACTAATCCGTTCTCCAATGGAGCAATATCAACCGGGGAATCATCGGGCAAATAGGTACGGTGTAGTTCCTCCGGGGCATGCCACAGACGATGTCCCCCATAAAAATGAAAGATCCCCGCACCCGGACATTCGGTGACAAAGTCGGGCAACTCCGCCAGGATATTCTCCCCTCCGATAAACCCAAGAAACAGAATTCGTGGTCCCACTGAGCGGGTTACCAGCAACTTCAGCGTCTTGTTTGCTAACGCATGACATTCCTGTCCCAGGAAATTTTCTGTTTTCATAATTCTTAAGCTTGAAGAGTTTGTCTACCTAGGCTTCTCTCAGTTACTTCCTCGTGAATTGTACTCGCCAATGAGTTCCTCTCCCATTATTCCACAGTAAATGGGCAAATGCAAATCCCAGCCTTCAAAATCTTCTTTCTCTCAATCAAATGTCAAATTCGCCATTCGAGTTGCAGCACTGATTATTAAGAATCGCGTATCAGTTTAAGCAAGCAATCTTGAGTCTCTTTGGTGGATGAGGGCAAAGATAGTGAAACGCATCATGCAGAATAAAGTTCTAGAGAAAAAAGGCACACAAAAGTGGCCTTTTATGACGGGGGCAGGACCTTGGTATCGAAGCGCTATATTTTTTCATTCTGATGAAAGGGAGTGACTAATGAGGATTAGTATAATTTTTCTTGATAATCCATATATTTGTCAAGTTCTGATGGATCAGTGTTTTCGAGCCAATTGCAGACAGCCAAGGTATTATCTACGAAGGATCCATCTGGGTCAAACATTTTATCAAACAATGCACTGCCAATGGTAAATCCCCACGCACCCGCCTGCCAAACCTCAGCCAATCGCTTATAGGATTCAATTGATCCTGCAGAGACAATCGGTACGTTGGTTGCTTTCACTACCTCTCGTAATAACAGTGGGGCATCGCCCACATATCGATAGCTCAATAAGTCCAGTCCCTGAACCCCCTTTCTTTCGAGAAAATGGGCGTGTGCGACAATTTCTTCGATCGTTCCATCCAGAATACTGGGATGACTGTAAATATGTCCAGGAAATGGGTAATACTGAATCGGTTTTCCTCTTAGATACTCCAAGATGGAATCAAAGAAAACGGTTCCCATCAAAATATCAAAACCAGCCTCCACAGCAATTCTAGCTCCACGCAATCCCTCTTCTTCAGATAAACTTACAACTTCGAGGTATGTGGTTTTTCCCGCCGCCTTCATTTCACGCACTAACCTCTTCATTTCATCAGGAGGCAAGCCAACATCCTTGAATCCCCAATGCAGGACAGGAGCATCCTTGCATTCTCGAAAAATATTCAGTGCATCTCTTACAGTAGTGTCGTTATGGGTGAGCATCAGGATAAATTCAGGTTTCATTTTGTATCAGCCTCCTGTCCTAACAACTCTATAAATTTGACTCTTCGGGAGATGATCCCTCTGCGTTCTCAGATCCAATCGATTGAACTGAGCCACTAGCAGGCGTTCACTTTCTTTTTCTCAACCAGCCTCTTGACTTTTCATGACGAATTTGCTATAGTTTGACTTGTATTACATCATAACATAGTACAGTGCTATTTATTAAGATTATAAACATTTCCAATCTCTCCGTCAACCTTATGATTTTATTGACCTGTTCCTGCTGACTCGACATATTGTTTTGGCAATCAAGATCGGGCACTTGCTCAAAGAAAAGGAAGGCAGCATGGCTCCATCGGCACAGATCATACAAGCCAGAGAGGCGCGAACATTCATGGAACGGCCGGAACTCTGCCGCGAGTATGTGAAGACTCCACAAATGTGGCTGGGCACTTCCACCCTGCAACCTGGACAGAGAGGCGCTATCGATATTGGCCATAAAGTTTCATATGTTGCACACTTTCACAAGCGGGGGTATTGCGATGCGTTGGTTCTGTGACGAATTTGCAGCCATGGAGATGCAGGTTGGCAAAACCAGTGGAATGGATTCATATGACCTGATGGTGCTGGCAGCCTCTCGCGTCGGTCCCGGCTGTGAAGAGCTGGTTATGTTGCCTCACTTGCAGGGAGCGATGGCTCCTGAAGCAAATCCAAAAGCCAGTGGAGTTTTTTACGGCTTTACATTAAGACATGGACGCAGTCATTTTACGCGCGCCATTATGGAAGCCGTTAGCTTCATTGTGCGTCGCAATAATGAGGTGATTGAGGGCCTAGGTGTATCTGTAACCGATGTCCGAGCTCTCGGCGGCGGCGGGCGCAGCCGGATCTGGAAACAGATGGAGGCCGATATTATCGGTCGCCCCGTTCTCACGACGACCAATGAGGAGGCGGCCACCTTGGGGACAGCCATCCTGGCAGGGAAGGCGGTTGGACTCTACTCCAGCGTTGAAGAAGCTGCCGAAAGGATGATCCAAATCAAAGAACGGTTCGAACCCGCCTCTGTAAACCGTGCGATTTATGATGAGACATGTGGTACTTATATAAAACTCTATGATGCAGTGTGTCCTCTGTTTGAAACTCGACAGGCTTGATTAGATGGCAAAATTGGAAAAAATCATAAGTACTCCCCTGCCTATCAGCCGTCCCAGTCACGCGACATTAACGGATCAGACCGTGCTGGCAATCCAGGAAGCGATCAGACACGGAAAATTTCCTGCAGGCAGCCAGCTTCCATCCGAAATGGTATTGCTGCAAATGCTGGGTGTCTCGCGAACGACATTGCGGGAAGCTCTGCGAATTCTCGCAGAGCAACGCCTGATCCGCAAGAGACGTGGGCTCGGTACATTCGTGATGGAGCGCGCGATTGTCAAGGATTTGAGCCGAAACTTCGGCATCACTGAAATGATTTCGCAGGCGGGCTATACGCCGGGGATGCGCGATGTCCAGATCAAACTTGATAAGGCATCGAAGATGCTTGCTGAAAAATTGGAAATTCCAGAAAACTCTACAATGGTGGTGATCGAGCGGGTCAGAACGGCCAATCAAATCCCGGTGGTTTGGACGCGTGACATCATGCCGCAGGAATATCTGGGTGGCTGGATGCCTACAATGCCGGTATTGAATCAAAGCTCCCTGTATGAATGTCTCGAGCGATATGCCAACATCCGAATTATCAGTGGGGTAGCCTCATTCAATGCGGTTCAAGCAGGCCGTGAAATTGCCAAGAAGCTTGAAATTCAAGGTAACGCCCTCCTCCTGTTGATCGATCAACTAGATAGCGATCAGAATCAACGGTCAGTTCTCTATTCCACAGAATATCACCTGACCGACAAGTTTAATTTCATCATTCACAGAAAGGGGCCAGCTTTTTAGACTGTCCGGCAGCGCGCTTGCCGAACATTGGAGATATTTCATGGCTGAATATTTACATGCCGACACGGTGGTTATCGGCGGCGGTACAGCGGGGGCAGCTGTGGCGGCGCGTTTGGCGCAAGGCGCGTCGCAGTCTGTGATGTTGATCGAGTCTGGACCCGACTATGGCGCGTTCGCCGAACAGCGCTGGCCTCCGCAATTGTTGGATGCGCGCAGTCTGCCCAGCGGTCATAATTGGGGCTATGTCAATGGCGCGAGCACAGGTCGTCCGGGTCATCCGTTGGAGCGGGCGCGCGTCATTGGCGGTTGCTCCTCACATAATGGTTGCGCGGCGATTTGGGGCAGTCGGGTTGACTACGACGGTTGGGCGGCCCTGGGCAATCCGGGTTGGAGCGCCGATGAGCTGCTGCCATTCTTTAAACTCGCCAATGAAACGCTGAGAGTGAAACGAATTTTGTCCTCCGAAATCACGCCCTGGCAACAAGCCTGTTTGGAAACCGCGCCGAAGATCGGGATTCCGCAAGTCGCCGACCTGAATAATTTGGATGAAGACATTGGCATGAGTACCTCGCCTGTAAACATCCTGAATGGCGTGCGTTGGAATACCGCCTTCGCTTATTTGGATCCGTTGCGAGGCAATGATTGCTTGACGATTCGGTCACAAATGCAAGTGGATCGCTTTCGGCTGGAGGGCAATCGTGTAATCGCTCTCGAGGTGATCGGGCCCGATGGAACCCTAACTGTCGAGGTGGGCCGGGTCGTGGTGTGCGCCGGAACGTATGGATCGCCCGCCATCCTGTTGCGTTCAGGCATTGGTCCGGACTCTGAGCTACGCGCGCTCGGAATTGAAACGAAACTCGATCTGGCGGTTGGACGAAACCTGCATGATCACCCGGCTGTCTATCTCAAATACGGTGGCACGCCCCAACTCGTGGCTGCCATGAAAGACTTTGCGGCGAAGGGCGGAGTTTTGTTCTCCGAGCAGACCATCGCCAAGTTCCGCAGTCAATATTGTGCCGCCGCTTATGATCTGCATCTATTTCCAATCGGGGGCCAGTTCATGGATGCGGCGGATGATTGGGAATTTTTACTGCCCGTGGCGAACATGACCCCGCTTTCGCGTGGCAGTGTGCAATTGACGAGCACCGATCCATTCGCAACCCTCGAAATTGATACCGCTTATCTCAGCGATCCCGAAGGGCGCGACCTCGCCATCCTTTGGAATGGAATTGAGTTGGTACGTGACTATGCCCGCCAGGCACCGCTGGCAGATTTGATCGGAGAGGAAATATCGCCGACAGTTAATTACAAAACCCCCGAAGATGTTCGACGCGACAACTTGCATTACTACCATCCGGTCGGCACTTGCAAAATGGGCCCGGAGTCTGACCCGACTGCTGTCGTTGACGCGCATGGAAAAGTGCATGGAGTGGACAATCTGTATGTGGCCGATGCGTCCATCATGCCAGTCGTGCCGCGCGCCAATACCAACATTCCGGCTTTGGTCGTGGGCGAACGCATTTCAGAATGGCTCGCCCAGGCATGACGCGGCTCGCCATCATCGCGGATGATCTTTCCAGCGCGACGGATTGCGGCGCGCAGGTGGTTCGGAGCGGTCTGTCAGTCGTTGTGCCATTGGGAGGGTATTCGCTGCCGACACATCCACGTGCGACTCAGGTTATCTCTGTTGATACCGACAGTCGCAATTTCCCTGCTGATCGCGCTTATACCAAAGTCAAGGCGGCATCTCAACAATTGGTCACCGAAGGTTGGACGGATTTTTACAAATCAGTGGATTCAACATTGCGAGGCAACCTGGGGGCTGAGATTGAAGCCGTGCTGGATGTTGTCAGACCGGATTGCGCCGTCATCGCGCCAGCCTTTCCCAAATATGGCCGCACTACAGTGGATGGTGTACAGTATCTGCATAGCCGCCCATTGCATGAAACTGAGTTTGGCTCTGACCCGACTGCTCCGGTGAGAGACGCCGACATCGCCAGACGATTGGCTGAAGGATCGCGCCGCAAGGCTGGACGACTGACTCTCGATCACGTGCGCGCGGGACCAACGCAAATAAAAAGCGCCATCCGGGGACTGTTGTCTGATGGTATCGAGTTAGTGGTTGTTGATATTGCCGAGCAGGACGATCTCAAACGAATTTGTCTTGGTCTTTCCCAAAGCGATCTAAGAGTCACCTGGGTTGGCTCGACTGGATTAGCGGAATTCGTTCCTCTCGCATTGGATGTCGCCTCTACATCCGATACATTCAGTCAGGATCATCCGCTTGATCCCCGACCGGCTCTGGTACTAGTAGGCAGCGCGTCTGAAACGACCCGCGAACAATTGCGCTACGCCCAAACCAACAACCAATTAGACATCATCTGTCTTGACCCAGCCCGGATGATTCAAAACGGCAGGACCGCTGCAGCCGAACTCGAACAAGTCGGTTCCAACCTGCGTGCGGCGATTAAGTCGGGTCACGATGCGGCTTTGGTTGTGAGCGCTTCACGCGGCGAGATTGCGGCAACTCAGCAACTTGGGGCTAAACTTAATTTGTCTGCCGCACAGGTCGCTCAACGGATTGTCCACGGGTTGGCACAAGCGGGCAGCAGGCTGGTCCGTGAAGGCCGGATCAGCGGAATAGTCGCCACTGGCGGCGACACCGCCAATGCTTTGTGCAATGCTTTGGGAGCGCAAGCCCTTGAAATCCTGGGCGAGGTCGAAGCAGGCATACCCATCATGCGACTCCTGGGTACACAATCGCTGCCGCTGGCTACAAAGGCTGGCGGCTTCGGCAGCCCGGCTGCCATTGGAGACGCGCTTGTGAAAGTTAAACAATATGCCTAGTTTAGGAGATTTACCGATCGCGATCACGATGGGCGATCCGTGCGGCATTGGGCCCGAGATCATTGCCAGCTTGTACGCCGATGCTGCTCCGTTGCCCCCAACTTTAGTGTTGGGCGATGAAGGGCTCATCAAACGCGCGATTCGATTGCTGGCTTTGCCCCTTACAGTGAGAGTCATCGACTCGCCGGAAGATTTTCAATTTACACCGAACACGATTAATGTCATCTCGCTCAGCCGCCTGCCGGAAGATTTCCCTTCCGGACAACTGGAAGCGCGGGCGGGCAAAGCGGCTTTCGACTACATCCGAGCCGGAATTGATCTTGCCCTGCAAAAAAGAATCAGGGCGGTGGTGACAGCCCCGATCAATAAAGAAGCGCTGCGACTGGCAGATATTCACTATCCCGGACACACTGAAATACTGGCTGACTTTAGCGGAACAAAAGACTTTGCCATGGTGTTGATGAATACCGATCTGCGCGTCATCCTTGTCACCATCCATGTTTCGTTGCGCGAGGCGATTGAGCAATTGACGATTGAACGTGAGTTGACGATCATTCGGCTGGCGCATCGGGCGATGATCCAGTTGGGCATTACTCAACCTCGAATCGCGGTGGCAGGATTAAATCCTCACGCGGGCGAGCACGGTCTCTTTGGCTCCGAAGATGACGCGATCATTGAGCCGGCGATTCAACAGGCGCAGGCTGAAGGCATTGAGGCAAGCGGGCCCTGGCCAGGAGATACCGTGTTCATGCACGCCCGCCAGGGGCGGTTCGATATTGTAGCAGCCCAGTATCACGATCAAGGGCTGATCCCGGTAAAGTATTTGGGCGTGGATGAGGGCGTCAACGTCACCGTCGGTTTGCCTTTCGTCCGAACGAGTGTGGATCACGGTACGGCATTTGATATTGCTGGAACGGGTAAAGCCAGCCATGCCAGTTTGCGAGTCGCCGTGGAGCAGGCTGCCTTGCTCTCCAGGCGGACAAAAATTGATCCCGATACGATACCCCATGATTCAACCAGCGCCAAAGGTTATTAGACCTCGCTAAGGTCCATCAGCAAACTCTGTGGAATAAGTAAAGGACTACTTACGCAACAGGTTCATTGTTTAGCGACAGGATGATCCCAACATGGATTATGTCATTGGATGCGATATCGGCTCACAAAGCTTGAAATCAATCTTGATCTCGGTAGAAGGGAAAATCTGCGGAGAATCATCCGCCGAGTATCACATTGAATATCCTCGACCGACGTGGGCACAGCAATCCCCCGTCGCGTGGGTTGATGCATTGACTCAATCTGTACGTTCTCTTATGGCTCACAGTGCTGTGTCACCTCAGCACATCGTGGCTCTGGGTCTGGACGCGCAAGTGGATGGTGTCGTTGCCGTTGATCAAAATGGCAAGCCTCTATATCCAGCCATCATCTGGATGGATCGCCGCGCCGTCGCGCAATGTGAAGCCGTTGGCAGAAAAATTTCCGGCGAAACCGCATTTAAGATCACTGGTCTGAACCTGGACCCGTACCATGTCGCGCCAAAAATCCGCTGGCTTGCTGATCACGAGCCGCGGCTCTTCGAGCAGACCGCGTCCTTTCTCCTGCCAGGAAGTTATATGGCCCTCGAGCTAACCGGTGAATTGGGTGTGGATTATTCCAATGCCTCCTCCACCATGCTGATGGACGTCCGAGGCCGTACATGGTCACAGCAGATGTGTGATGTGTTTGATATCTCGATTGACCTGCTTCCGCCCATCTATCCTGCCACGCAAGTGCTTGGCACTCTACGCCACGAAGCTGCTGAGCGTCTCAGCCTCAGCACCTCTACAAAAATTATTCTTGGAAGTGGTGATGAACATGCCGCCTGTCTGGGCGCGGGTGTAACAAAACCCGGCCTGGTCTGCGATATTGCCGGGACAGCGGAACCTGTCTGCGCATCCAGCCCGAACGCCTTGTTCGATGATAGCCGCCTGGTGGAGACTCATTGTCATGCGGACCCCGAACTATGGCTGCTGGAGAATCCGGGTTTTGTCTCAGGGGCGAATTATCGCTGGTTCCGAGACCAGTTCTCGATCCAGGAAATGACGCGGGCCGCGCAGGAGCAAGTAGCTGCTTATTCCCTGCTCGACAGCGCGGCAGAAACAATCCCTCCCGGCAGTGATGGCCTCATCATGCTGCCCTGCCTGATGGGAGCCTTGGCGCCCACCTGGAATGCATTGGCGCGCGGCACCTTCATGGGCTTCACGCTGGCTCATCGCCGAGAACATTTTTGTCGCGCAATTCTCGAAGCCTCGGCCTATGCCATTCGTGATATTACCGACCAAATGCTGCGCATGGGACTGCCTTTGCAGGAGATCCGCGCCGTCGGAGGCGGCGCGCGCAGTGCTTTATGGAGGCAGATCAAAGCGGATGTCACAGGCTTGCCGGTCTCGATCACCGACACAATCGAAACGACGGTATTAGGTGCAGGGATTCTCGCCTTGACAGGTTCCGGCTTAATCGACTCATTGCATGAAGCAGTCAGCCTCACTGCGCGCGTGATCGAAACGCGTGACCCGCACCCCGAGACACGCAAAATCTACGAGGAATATTATCAACTCTATCGCGCCACCTATTTTTCTCTCCTGCCCGTCTTTGAACAGGCTGCAAAAATCAACGTATGAACAATGAACAACTTCTGCACGTAAAATGTTTTTTGCTCGACATGGATGGGACATTCAACCTGGGAAACGAGTTGATCGATGGTTCGCTGTATTTCATTGAAACGTTGAATGAACTCGGGAAGGATTATCTTTTCCTGACCAACAACTCCTCCCAGCATCGGCGCCTGTATGCAGAAAAGATCACCCGCCTGGGGCTGCCCATCTCTGAAGAAAAAGTTTTCACTTCGGGGGAAGCCACTGCGCTCTATCTTCAGCAGGAACATCCAGCCTCCTCTGTTTATCTCGTTGGGACACCTGCCCTGGAAGAAGAATTTCGCCAGCATGGTTTTCGACTTGAAGAGGAGAATCCCCAGCTCATTGTGCTCGGCTTTGATACCACACTGACTTACCAGAAACTCTGGAAACTTTGTGATTTCGTACGCGCGGGCTTGCCGTTCATCGCCACGCATCCGGACTTCAACTGTCCAACGGCAACCGGTTACATGCCCGACGTGGGAGCGATGATCGCTTTTGTGCGTGCCGCCACAGGTCGCGAACCAGATCTGGTGGTTGGCAAGCCTAACCGGATGATCATCGATGCAGTGGCGCGCAAATATGGACTACGGATCGAAGAAATGGCTATGGTCGGCGACCGTCTCTATACCGATATCGCCCTCGGGCAGACGTCTGGAATCACCACCTGTCTGGTCTGGAGTGGCGAAACTCATCGGGAAGACCTAGCCAATTCGCCTTTTCAACCGACTTATGCTTTCACAAATCTGGGTGCCATTGCGGACTGGCTCCTAGATCATTCATCCTGATTTCTCCACCTATGGCGATTCACCACATCGTTGTGATCGGTGCCGGCTCCACAGGCGCAGCCATCGCGCATGACCTTGCTTTGCGCGGCCTGCGCGTGACTCTGATCCAACGCTTTGGCCCTGCGGGAGTGGAACCTGCTTCCGCCATCATGAACCTGCGAAAAGAATTGATGGTTTCCGTCATAAAGAGAAAAGGAAAATAACATGAACAAACTGCCTTACGACCCTGGGGATGGAACACGCTTTTGGGAAGCCATTCGAAAATTGCCCGGGTTCCCTGCAAAAGAATTCATGTCTATCAGAGAGATGATTTTTGAATCAGATGCCCTGTTCAGAACAACAGAAGTTCTGAAATCGGTCGGCGCTCATCAGGAGGCACCGCTGGTAGTCGTGATGGATGAAACAGGCATGCAGCGGGCTGGTGAAGATCTAAAAGAACTTGCACTTGCGACTTTACGGAAGGATGGCTGGCAGGTGCAAATCTGTATTATGCGTGCTGATGAAAGTGGACAAGTCCACACAGACATGCCGCATATCCGTGAAGTGCAAGCCAGCCTGAGCCGTGGTTGTTCCGTACTATCCGTTGGTTCTGGCGTCGTGACCGACATCGCCAAGTACGGTTGTTTCCTTTATCAGCAGGAGACAGGTGAGTCCGTGCCCTTTGTAATTTATCAAACAGCCAACAGCGTCAGCGCCTACACATCGAACATGTCGCCAACCTTTGTGGATGGAGTCAAGCGGACACTTGATTCGCGCTATCCCGATGCCTTGATCTGTGATCTCGAGACCTTGCGCGATGCTCCGGCAGAAATGACAGCAGGCGGCGTCGGGGATATGCTTGCCATATTCGTCAGTCTTCCAGATTGGTACCTGGCACACCGGCTTGGTATGGATTCTACCTACTCTGAACTGGCCAAAAACCTTGTGGGCCCGCTGGATGAAATCCTGCTGGCTCATGCAGATGGCATCCGGCGCGGCTCCATGGAAAGTGTAGCAATGCTGGCAAAGATTATTGCGTTGGGCGGGTTGGCCATGTCTCTTTCACACGCCACAACACCCATGTCTGGTTTTGAGCACGTTATGTCACACGTGCTGGATATGCAGTCGGAAATTGACCATACGCCATTGACAGTCCATGGATCGCAGGTGGCATTGGCAGCACTGGCCGGGACAGAAATGTACCATCGTTTCTTATCGGACTTCAAGCCTGCTGCCGTCAAAATGGAGGACTGCTACCCGAGCATGGTTACCATGCAGGCGCGCATCGAGAGCAGTTTCGGGAGCATCGATCCCTCCGGGAAAGCGGGCGCGGAGTGCTGGGCCGATTACCGGCAGAAATTGGAAAAGTGGCACGCGCATCGCAGTGACTTTGAGAATGTGCTCAAAGATTGGGACTCACTTTGCGCTCAACTCTCACAAGAGACACGTCCCCCAGAAGTGATCCTGCAAATCTTGCAGACAGTACAGGCGCCAATCCGCTGGTCGGAACTCACACCGCCCATTCATGAAAAACAGGCACACTTTGCGTTTATGAATGCGTCTCTGATGCGCAGGCGTTTGACGCTGGCCGATCTATTGATCTTCACCAATTGGGATCGCGAGAACCTCTGGAAAGAGATCTGGAAAATGTATGCTTGAGGCTGGCAAAGCAAACGATGAAATCTTATGAGTAACATCCCTTCCCCCACGCACCCCGGCACTTGCACCCGGGGCAAGTGTGCGCCCCGCTGGTTTGATCCGCGCGCCAGGCAGGCTGGTTCCTGGGCTTTCATTCTTAATCGCCTATCCGGCCTTAGCCT
>DASWKT010000228.1:0-5483 GCA_036396515.1 Anaerolineales bacterium
ATTCGACAGATCTCAGCCGAACTTCCGGCGCTTGATCAATCAGGCATCATTGTAATGAATATGGTTCCGGATTACATATCCATGAAGTTTCCACCCACAAGTAACATACCTGTAGCAGCAATTTGCTTACGGGACACCTTAAATGCACTGATTCAAGTGCGAATTGGCCTTAACGAATGTCTAAAACATAAAGTATGGTATCGGGAAAAATGCGATCCGCCAGATGAACACCACGTAGTTCTTTATACCCGATTTTATGTTGATGCGATTGTGGCTCAACTTTATGCGGCAGGCGAACATTTAGCCAGCGCCATTATTTGCATGTTGGAACTCACAGAAGATCAATTAGAGAACTATCGCGAGAACCGAGTAAGCCAGCAATCCATAGTTGGACACTACCTGGCTAACGAACAAGCAGGTGCTTCCATCACAATGGCTGTTTCAGCGCTAGCTACATCTAAAGAATGGAAAAAAACTATGGCTTATAGAGGCCGTTGGACTCATGAGCAACCGCCAACAGTAAGCGGTTTAGTACCAGTTTATACACGACGTAGGCGATGGGAAAAATCTGAAGATGGAACATCATTCGCACTTGGGCTTGGCCACGGGGATGATGCTGAATTTTCAATTGACGACATCCTGGAATTTGTCCAGCCTGCGGTGTTTCAGTTTGTAGAATTATTCGAAATAGTCGTACCTATCTACCGGGATGTGATTGGCAAGAAAGGCATCGTTGTCACAGATACAGGCATAGAGGTAAATGACATACTAGATCTAAAAGGAAAACCGACCTAATACCATATGGAGAGCCCAACCGCAGACCACACATCTTTTGTAAATTCCCGCTAAAGTAGTGCCCGGTTGCCTATTCACGGTAGACGGTTCACATCCGTGAGGTTCGGGGGTTCGAGCCCCTCCGCGCCCACAAGAACGAGCCTGATTGGCTCGTTTGGTTTTGTGGGGTTTGAGTGCTACGCGATCCGCGCCCACAAGAACGAGCCTCATTGGCTCGTTTGGTTTTGTGGGGTTTGAGTGCTACGCGATCCGCGTCCACAAGAACGAGTCTGATTGGCTCGTTTTGTTTTACCATGAAGATTGCTCATGTACGCATTCGTTGAAGCCGTAGCTATCACCTTCCATTGTACAGGGAACCTTTCCAAAATTCAGTAATTTTCCAAGAGGCAGTATAATCTCGCCATCATGCCTACACGTACCAATGAAACCTGGCTCTCAGACTTACGCGATAACGGCATCGCACGCGAACTTGCCCTGGAGGATTTGCGCGCCATCATTCAAAAGGGTTTACCATTTGCGCTCTCGCGCTGGCTTTCCCCCGACCAGCCACAATTCAACGCGCTCGTCGAAGAAGTGACTCAGGAAACGCTTCTACGTATCCTCGATCAACTGGATACATTTGAGGGACGCAGTCAATTTACCACCTGGGTCCACAAAATTGCGGTGCGGATCGCGTTGACCGAACTGCGCCGCAAGAGATGGCGTGACTCGTCGCTCGACGAACTTACCGAAAACGAAGATGTTCCACCTCCCCCCGGCCTGCTCGCGGATCCCCAGGCCGGCCCTGAAACCTCAGCCGAGCGCGCTGACATGATCGAGCGCGTCCGCCGCATCATTCAGGAGGAGCTCACTGAACGCCAACGGCAGGCTCTCATCCTGCTCGGTGTACAGGATATGCCCATGGAAGACGCCGCGCGCAAGCTTAAGACCAACCGCAATGCCCTGTACAAATTATTGCACGATGCCCGACTGCGGCTCAGACGACGACTTTCCATGGAGGACATTTCTCCTAACGAAGTACTTACCCTTTTCGAGCAGAAGTAAGATTAACAGATTATTAAACATCAGAAACGAAGACTATGAATATTCGGAATCTTATCCGGCGCATTCGAAATAGCCTCCACTTGCAGAAAGAGCTTCCCAACGAGGCTGTTTTGGGATTCCTGCGAATACTGGAGGGCGTGCGCGAAGAAGAAATCCCTTGCAGCGAGATTTACTCCAAGCTGGATGAATACGTGGAAAGGGAGGTCTCTAAAAAAGACGCGGCCCAATTGATGCCGCTGATTCGCGAACATTTGGATGTATGTGCGGAATGTTGCGAGGAATACGAAGCGCTTCTCAACGTGCTGAATGAGGACTCAAAATCATAAAAACGGCGGGCAAGGCCCGTCGTTTTTTACTTACTCGTGGTCAAATAACTTCTCACCCGCGCGGACGGGGACTTTCAAGCGATTCTCTGCAGGGGTGATGGGACAGGACCACATTTCGTTGTAGGCACATAAGGGGTTATAAGCAAGATTGAAATCAACAACGAAGCGGTTGCCAGGTAACGACTCAGGCTCGAGATAGCGACCGGCAGGATAGGTCTCCTTCCCGGCCAGCGCATCCACGAAAGGCAGGAAATAACCATTCTCGTTCTGGTAGATTGTCAACTCAGCTTCCTGTCCTTCTACCTGAAACTTGAAGCGTGCATGGCGAACATACGTTTGCACGCCGCCAGTAGAGGTCTGCATCTGCATAGGCTGCTGGTCAAGTAAAGGTTCAACCTGCACTTCGAGCCGCAATGCCTCATTCTCAGGGAAGTATTGTAACCCGACAAAACCGCGTTTTTGCTCAGGGGTCAACGGGCTTTGCGGATGACGCCCAAAGAATTCATCCTTCTCCGCACGAAAATCAGTAAGTTCACTCATCCAGCCTCCATTTATTCTTTCTCCTAGACCCATAAAACAGGAAGTTTCTTACATACAGCACAATGCATCGTGATTTTGTGCCGAACCTTACAAACTTTGGATAAATACTAAATCTTGCGAATTCCCATATCTTATGCTATCGTTATTATCGAAGACTCAAGAATGGATTCAAGCAAAAAAACCGTCCTGATCATCGAAGACGAAGAAGATGCCGCCGAACTGTTCGCGGAGATGATGCGCGTCAGTGGTTTCCGTGTGGTCAAGACTTCCAGCAGCGCTCCAGCCCTCGCGATGATGACTGACGAAAAACCAGATGTTATCCTGCTCGACATTATGATGCCTGAGATTTCCGGTCTCGATATTTTGCGCCAAATGCGCCGCGACCCTGCGCTCGTGAATATCCCAGTCATCGTTGTCTCTGCCAAAAGTATGCCCACCGATATCAAGCATAGTATGGAGGCGGGCGCATCCACCTACCTGACAAAGCCGGTCGGCTTCATAGACCTGAAGGAAGCCGTGGAGCGTGCGCTTGGCAGTCAATCCACAGCCGCCTAATCTCATGGGTCACTTGCGCACGTTCATCGCTCTGGAAATTCCCCGCGAACTCCAGCAGCTCATTCACAAAGAGATTGCTCATTTGCGAAATACGATTGGGTCCCTCGTCCGCTGGGTACCGCCTGGGAATGTGCATTTGACTTTGAAATTTCTCGGCAACATTTCACCCGCTAATGTGGATATCGTGACTCAGATGATCCGCGCCGAAGCGGACTCCTGCCAGCCATTCGTCATGCAGGTGAGCGGAATCGGCTGCTTTCCAAGCCCGAAGCGGCCGCGCGTGATCTATATCGGGCTCCAGGCTCCGGTTGAGTTGGAGGCGCTGCAGCATGGGATTGAATCTGCGACTACGAGACTCGGTTATGAATCCAAAGAACGCGACTTCTCTCCACATCTGACGATCGGGCGGGTCAGGCAGAATATTTCCGCATCCGATCAGCAAAAGATTCGTCGCGCGCTTGAAGAAACGCAGATTGACTCACTGGGCACCGCCAGAGTAGATTCGGTGCACTTGTATAATAGCGATTTGAAACCAACGGGCTCTGTTTACACGCGGTTGTTTTCCGCACCGCTGAAAAAATAACAAATGTCATTGCGAGCGCAGCGAAGCAATCCCCCACTTTGCGAGGACGCTGCGCGGCTTCGTCGGGCAGAGCCGCGAAGCGTCCTCGCAATGACATAATGAGGTGATAACTGAACGCACTCGAACTTGCACATAAAATCGTCGCCGCCCTGGAGGACAAAAAGGGCGAAGACATCCTGCTTTTGGACATCAAGGACATCGCGTCCTTCACAGATTATTTCGTGATTTGCAACGGCACCAGCGACCGTATGTTGGACGCGCTTGCCAAAGGCGTGCTGGAATCAACCAAACAGGACCATAAGAAAAAAGGACGCATCGAGGGCCAGGCCCAGGAAGGCTGGCTCCTGCTGGATTATGGCGATGTGGTCGTGCATCTCTTCTCACCTGACCAGCGCAAGTATTACGATCTCGAAGAATTATGGAGCGATGGAAAAGTGTTGTTGAGAGTGCAATAAAGTTTGGCCGAATCACGATAGGAGGCGAATGCGCTACAACCGGGTCCTTGTTAAGCTGAGTGGGGGAGCTATTGCTGGTGAGAGTGGCTGGGGGTTTTCTCCAAACTCACTGAACCATATTGCTGATGAAGTATTGAAGCTTCACCAGTTGGGCGTTCAGGTAAGCGTAGTTGTAGGTGGAGGCAACATATTTCGGGGAGAGTTGGGCGAAGAGTGGGGCATCGAGCGCGCGGAAGCCGATAACATCGGGATGATCGCAACGGTAACCAATAGTTTGATGCTGCGAGGCGTGATAAAAGCCCGCGGAAATGTTGATGTGCGGGTCATGACAGCTATCCCGATAAATTCGGTCGCGGAGCCCTTCATTCGGCTTCGAGCCATTCGCCATCTGGAGCATGGCTACATCGTAGTGCTCGCTGGAGGTACTGGCAATCCTTATGTCACAACAGATTATCCATCGGCGCAACGGGCGTTAGAGCTGCGGGCAGAGGCACTCCTGGCAGCAAAGAATGGGATTGATGGTATCTATACAGCTGACCCGCGTCACGATCCGTCCGCTCGCCGCTATCGGCAGATCGGATACGATACAGTGATCCAGCGCAATTTGCGGGCGCTCGACCAGTCCGCAGTCTTATTAGCTCGTGACCATCAACTGCCTATTCATGTGTTCGATTTTGATACACCTGAAGTGATGTGCCAAATCTGCAGGGGCGAAGATGTAGGGACGCTGATCAGCAATGATGGGGATATTCTGGCAGAATTAAAGTGAACGAAAAGTATAAAGAGATTATGCGATTGATTGCGGCATGTGCAGGAATATTAATTGTGAAATTGCTAAACCCGCTGATGAAGAAGAAAATTGTAACTTACTTTTCAAACACCCACCGATCCACTTCTCTCTTCCAATCAACCAGTTCTTCCTTCTTGAACCACAATTCAACTTCCTTCTCGCCGTTGTCCACTGTATCGGAGGCGTGGGTGAGATTCCGCCCGACTTCCAGGGCAAAATCATGTCGAAGCGAACCCGGCGCGGCTTCGGTGGGGCGCGTAGCGCCCATCGTCTGCCGGATCGCGGCAACCGCGTTCGGTCCCTCCCAGACCATCGCCATGACCGGTGCGGAGATGATGTACGAGATCAGACCCTCATAGAACGGCTTGCCTTTGTGAATGGCATAATGCGTTTCG
>DASWKT010000229.1:0-4044 GCA_036396515.1 Anaerolineales bacterium
GCTTGTTCCATTGCCAGCGATGCAATGTTCCAGCGTTCGCACATTAATTTCCAGCCGCCAGCCAACTTAACTAAACCAGGGATCTCTAATGGAATGATCTGACTCTCGTGCGGCATCTGCGGCCAGCGCTCGATCGGCAGGGTTACATTCCCCGCGACAACGTAGATAAGAGTGCCTTCGCGCAGGAGGTGAAACCCACCTGTCAGATCCATGCGGGCGCGGTGAACTTCGTTAGAAATAAAGCGTGCGGCACGCTCGAGCGTCGCGTAGCTGACATCCAGATCTTCAGAGCGGATTCCTTCTATCGCACGCCGGATTAGGTTCCGCTGGAGTCCGAGCGGTTGTTTCGTCAAAGCAGCAGAGTCGAAGGCAATGAAGTCCGCATTCTCGTGTACGACACACGTTTTCCACGCCTCATCCAGAACGTGGGAAAGGACCTCATAATCCCCTGCCAGCGAATGCGACGTGCGCCAGAGCACTTCGCGGAAACGCGGGTTGTAGGATTCCAGCATGGGGATCAGCAGGTGTCGCAAACGGTTGCGGAAGAAATCCAGCGAGGCGTTGCTTGGGTCATGCCGCGGACGGAAACCGTTTGCCGCGCAATACACAATCGTTTCCTCGCGCCATACATCCAGCAACGGACGGACGATGGGGATCTCCGGATCGAACATGTGAATGATCGTGCGATAGTTCATTCCCTTAAGCCCGGCAAGGCCCGCCCCGCGGATAAAGTGCATAAGCACGGTTTCCACCTGGTCGTCCGCCGTGTGCCCTACCACCACCGCCTGCGCTTTCAAGCGATGGGCCTGCTCCATAAGAAAACGGTAACGCATGATGCGCGCCGCTTCTTCAATGGAAAGTTTTTCGGCATCTGCGAAGGCGCGCACGTCACCACTCTCGATCACCGAAGCGAGATTAAGGCGCGCCGCAGTCTGCTCGACGATGTTGGCGTCGGCGTCGGCGTCGGGACGCAGTTTATGATTGAAATGCGCGACGATAACGTGATACCCGGCCTTGCGCAGGATGCTCATCAGGCAGAGACTATCGGGCCCACCGGAGACACCAGCAATCACGGGGCGATCATGGTTCAGGCCGCATTGTTCACTCAGGATGGATTGAATGTTTTGAAGCATCGCAATATTACTTTGTCATGGCGAGCCTTCGGGAAGCAATCCCTAATAACTTTGAGTTTGCTTCGTCAGGCTTTCAGATTTCCTCGCAACACTTGCACCTGGCGCAAGTGCAGGTGTGACCAGATTAAATTTGATACAATTCCACCAGAACCCCTGATGTACTCTCAGGATGAATGAACGCGTATCTCTTTCCATCCGCAGCAGTGCGCGGCTCTTCATTGATGAGACGAATGCCTTTTGATTTCAGCTCAGACAGCATCCCTTCAATGTCATCCACTTCCAGGCAGAGGTGATGCATCCCCGGTCCGCGTTTGGCAAGATACTTCGCGATGCCTGAGTCCTCTGTCGTGGGCCGCACCAGTTCCACTTCCGAACCTGGGAGCGGCAGGAAGGCCACCTGTGATTTTTCTGCTGGTACCTCGCGTAGTTCGTGCATTTCCATTCCCAGTGCGTCGCGCCAGAATAGTAAAGCCTTTTGCATATCCTGGACAACGACGGCTACATGATTGATCTGCTTAACTTTCGGCATGTTTTTCTCCATGCAGGTGACAGTCATTTTTCCTTGAGGCGAGTCACTGCAAATGACACAAAGTGACTGTCACCCGTAAGTATCTGCAATTGATTATAGCCGCTTCTTGTCACACAGTTCGAGAGCGATTAAGATAGGATATATGTCCAATACCCCTGTTAATGTTCGCCGCGTCGCCGTAATGATTGGCATCCTTGTTCTGGTATTCACGGTCCTTGAGTTCAACCGTCGTCTGGAGGAACTGAACACACTGAACAGGCAGACGGAAGCTATGCGTATGCAGGTGACTCAGGCGGTGCAGACACAGATTGCTTTGCAAACACAGGTTGCCTACTCGGGCTCTACCAACGCAGTAGAGGAATGGGCGCGCATTGATGGCCATTATGTTCAAGAGGGCGATCTGCCGGTTGTCCCCATGGGGCAGCCTGGTGCCCCTCCCATTGAAGCCGCCACACCCACTCTTGTCCCCACCCGAATGCCAAACTGGGAAGTGTGGTGGAATTTATTTTTCAGACAATAAGAGTCTCTGTTAATTTTGGCGCCACATTCAAACAGGGATTTAATGAAACCATCTGGGAATAGTGATGCTTTGATTCGCCAGTTCTCAAGAGTTTGGGAAGGGCTGGTTGCACCCGCGTGGATCGGGGATGCAAGAGAGCGTCACCTTTCCCGCATACTGAATAGCATTCTGCTGGTTTTGCTTGGCTGGGGGATTATCGTTGAGATACAGTACAGGCTGACAGTTGGAGCTTCCAGCGATACGCTTGTATTAATCATGCTGGCTACTCTGGGGCTGGCTTATTATCTCAATCGCATGGGGCATTTCCGTTCCGCCACCCTTCTGACGCTTGGTTTGTTTACCTCTGCAACTTTCGCATCCGCCTTAACTCAGCATTTGAGTGGGGCAGGCAACCTTTCAGTACTTTATTATCTGATCATTGCTATCCTGATGAGTGAATTGTTTCTCTCGCCGGAGGGCTATCTCATTACGGTTGTTCTCATTCTTGCCGGGGTATTCGGAATTTCCCTGTTGAATGCAAATGTGAGCAATGTCTTTCTGTTCCTGTTTATCTTTTGCGCGCTGATCGGCTTTTCGAATTATAGCCGCCGCGCAATCGAAAGAGAACAGGTTGATCTGGCAGATACCCTCGCCCGCGAGCGATCCCTGCGCTCCATCGAAGAACGGCGCTCCACACAGCTGGCTTTATTGGAAGAGGTGAGCAGGCAGATCACAGACAGCTTCGATGAAAAGGAAATCCTCCAACGCACCCTCGAGGCGGTCGTGGATAAATTAGGTTACTCTGAAGCAGCCATATCCCTGATGGTCAACGACGATGACCTGGAAGTTGCCGCGATCACGGGCACGGAAGATTTCGGCTACCGGCCCGGTTACCAGCAAAAAGTGGGCAAAGGCATCATAGGACATGTGGCGCAGATCCGTGAACCGTATATCACAGACGACACTTCAAAAGATCCCTACTACTATTCGACGACCAAGCGGCGTGGCTCAGCGGTCGGGATTCTCATGCTGGATAAGGAGGTGCTGCTCGGCGTCATTTATGTCGAGAGCACCGTTCAGAACGAATTCAACTACGATGATATGCGAACCTTGCAGACGTTGGCTGATCAGATTGCAACGGCACTCCAGAAAGCGCGTCTCTACACCCGCACACAACAGCATTTGCACGTGATGACGACCCTGCAATCCGTATCACATGCGGTGGCTTCCTCCCTGGAACTGAATGAAATATTACAGAACGTGATCGGACTATTGAAAGACTCGTTTGGATATGCCTACATAAGCATTTACCTTTTGGATGATGAAGTGTTATCCCTCGGCGCTGAAATTGGCTATCCGGGCGAGATGGTCATCCATCGGATACCGGTTACCTCCGGTGTGATAGGACGAGCGGCGCGCACAAAGCAAACGCAATTCATTCACGATGTGAGTACCAATCCAAATTTCCTGCGAGCTTCTCAGGAAGTGAAAAGTGAAATATGCGTACCTCTGTTAAAAAACGAGAATGTACTTGGCGTTTTGAACGTTGAATCCAGGAGCGAGGCGCCGCTGGATGAAGATGATGTGAACTTATTGAATGCCCTGGCGGGTCCGGTAGCAGTTGCCATCGATAATGCGCGCCTGCATGCCGAAGTCAAACGAATGGCCTTGACCGATGCCGTAAGCGGACTCGCCAACCGCCGCGCCTTCGACGATTATCTACAAACCGAAATTACGCGTGCCAAACGCTATGGCGACGCGCTTTCACTGATCATTCTCGACCTGGATTCGTTCAAGGAATACAACGATCGCTGGGGCCATCCAGCCGGTGATGTGCGTCTGCAGGAAATTGCAGACCTGCTGCGCGCCAACGTCCGTGAACC
>DASWKT010000230.1:0-11552 GCA_036396515.1 Anaerolineales bacterium
ATCCATGTGCAGGGTCTCTGCTGAAATGTCCACAAATTCAAACGGCACTCGCGCTTTCAGGAATGTGACCGGCACAATCGGACAGATATTAGCCGGTAGCAGCCAGGGATTCCTCTCCTTCTGGCTGGCGAGTATATGATAAAGAATGGCAGAAGCACGCGGGGCCTGAACGATTCGCATGAACTGGGTTATACGTCTTTGCGGACAAGGATGGTGAAGTCGTATAAGCCATAATCGTGGAGCAGAGCCACGTTGCGAGAGAACTCACACTTGCAGAAGTCGAAGAAGAAAAGCGGATCGCCATAGAACAGATCAGGGCGCTGTGCCATTCGGTCCGCATCGGAGTATTTTGTGAGCATGTTGAATGAAAAGCCTTTTGAACACAATTCATTCATGCGCCGCAATGTCTTGCAGATGAATTTCTGCCAGTCATCGTAAGGCGCATCAAGTTTGATATTGAATATACCCGCCGCGACCAAATAATCAGCGATAGCGAGTTCCTTCTCATCTCTCGTGAAATGCGCGTTGGGGAAATTTTCATACTTTGCACGACCCGCAACAACCATTTTTTCGATCAGATCCACACCATAATAATCGAACTGCCAGCCTCTCCGCTGCAGAAATTCGAACATGGCGCCGTAACCACAGCCATAGTCAATAACAGAAAATGGGTTGGCTGGCTGTATGACTTTCACCAGCTCCGCAAAACGGACCTGCTGAGCCTGTTCACCGTTGTAATCCACACCTTTGGCAGTTGCACCAAAGGTTTCGAGCTTTTCAGTGAAATATTCGTTGAGTTTCCTCTGTGTTTCGTCTATATTCATGCCTCTCGTTCCTTATTTTCCAGGTAAAACCTTGCTTCTTTACCCTGCATAAAGAGCAGATCGATCACACTGACCCCCAACTCAAATGGCGGATACAACTGTTCGTATTCCGGATAATTGTATTGTTTATATTCCAGTTGAATTCCTGCCTGCTCGAACATTGCCGGGATCAGATAAGCCTGCGCGGCGGGACCGGACAGATACGTAGTGGCTTTCGCCTGGGTAAGAATTCCAATCAGTCTTTCAGTCTTTGTACCCTGTGGATGATACGCGCGTGACATTCTGATCGGAGTGTCGATTTCAAGGCCGCGACAAACCCAATGCAGGAGTCGCAGGTTCAGATCTGAGATGGAGGCGGCGGGCTGCGTCAACAGGTCGTTCAGCTCAGAAAAATAAGGCTCAAAGTGCGGCGCGCGTCGGTACGATTCACGGATCCGATTCAACATTCTCCTGGCCCAGGGGAAGGAGTAATCAACGGGCGTTTCTTCGATCAACTGGCCCGTATTCGGATAATGCACGGGTACCGTGATCCACTCCACGCCGCGCGGCGTTTTGATCCTGTTGCGGTTGCGCCAATCCCCTTTGGTGTATTGCAGGTCATCATGAATAATAAATAAGTCGGTCTCGCGAATAAAATCGAAATAGCCCAGCCAGGGCAGAAAGTTCGACTGGATGATCCCAGCTTTCATTTGAGTTCGTCCGTCGTGCGCCCGATGATATATGCTTTGCGCCCACCTGTCCGCTCGAAGACGCGGGCCAGATATTCACCAATAATCCCAAGCGAAAACAACTGTACACCGCTGAAGAGGGCAATGATCGATGCTTGAAAGGAAAACCCAGGTACCGAACCCAGGGTGAAGTATGTGATCAACACATACAGCAAAACAAAAAAACCAAAAATGGTGAATAAAAAACCAAGTACACTTGCCAGCCGCAATGGAATGGTCGTGTAGCTGGTAAGCACCAGCAGCGACACCTTGACCAGTTTGATAAAGTTATAGTTGGACCGTCCCGCAATGCGGGGCGACTCCTCGACTGCCACTGATGCAAAGCGGGCTGTGCCCCATGAAAGTAAAACGTCCACCAGAACATCAGGACCATTAAATTCTTCAAAGGCTTTAAGCAGGCCGGAGCGAAAGACCTTGAAAGCGCCAATGTCGCGCACGTTGCGCAAGCCCATCACATACGCAATGGCACGCTTCACCAATACTGAGAATAAATTTCGCCACCATGCCTGCTGGCGTACGCGTGCCACGCCATACACTACATCGTACCCTTCGTCCAACTTCGCCAATAGTTTCGGCATCTCCTCAGGTGGGTTTTGCAGATCATCGTCCATCGTGAAGATCATTTCGTAGCGTGCGGCGCGAATGCCGCATAGGGTCGCATTATGCTGTCCATAATTGCGCATCAAGTCAATGCCACGCACCCAGGGATGCGCACGCGCCAGTCTTTCAATCGTCCCCCAGGTATTATCAGGGCTTCCATCATTGACAAGTAACACTTCATAGGAATCAGCGAACGAGGGCAGTGCCAGGCCCAATCGTTCAATCAGCATATCGAGAGTATGTTCGCTGCGATAAACGGGAATGACGACAGATACATTCATACGGGAAACTATTTTATCACCCGCCTCACAACCGGACGCCGTGCTTGTCTGCCAGTATGGATAGCGTGCGCGCCACCTCAGCCGCTTTCTGCTCGGCCTTCCAACCGAGGGCGTTGCCAAAGACATCGGCCAGTTCATCCACCATTTCGCGGGTGAGACGGCCAAGCATCCCCAGCATGGAACGCCTCAACACGAAATCATCGAGATGTAAGATCTTTTCATGTTGCACAAGGAAGATAATTTCACGCCGTGAGTAACCAGGTATTGACCGTAGAAGAAAATCGGTGCCCCCGTTCATAAACGTGGCGATGGCCTCTGCGCGTGTGCCATAACGCTCGAACAAGACTTTCAAGCGTTCGCGCGTAACACCCGTCCATGCGGAGAGACTTTCGATCTGGCGTTTGAGATCTGCCGAATCGCGTGGAAAGCCGCGCCCGCCCCCAATAGGCAGGGAACGCGTATCCTTTTTGCGTTTCCGTCCCAGATGAGCCAGCGCTTTATCTGTTACCTGTTCGGCAAACGCGCGGAAGGTTGTCCATTTGCCGCCAACGAGAGAGTACACGGGGAATGTCAGATGCGTCCAATCGCCGCTGAGCACTTCAATACTGTGATCTCGTGAGATCTGAGCAGTGACAGTCGCGGCGGAATGGGGCAATGGGCGAACGCCCGAGAATTGAAAAACGATATTTTCCCGGTTCAGGCTCAGGCTGGGAAAGATCCGACGCGTCAAACGCAAAAAATAATCGATCTCGTCGTCGGTACAGTGTGCTTCATTGGGATTTTCCACAGAAATATCCGAAGTACCGATCAGCACACGGTCATACAACGGGAAGATCAGCACGATCCGCCCGTCCTCATTTTCAAAGAAGAACTCATTTTCGCCGATGGCTTTCCGAAGCTCTTCATGCCTGACAACAATGTGCGAGCCTTTGGTACCACCAATAAAGCGAGTGGACAAACCAAGTTTCTGATTGGTGAAATCGATCCACGGCCCGGCCGCGTTGATGACAAGTTTTGGGCGCACATCATACGTATCATCGGTAAGTTCGTCGCGGAGGATAATGGTATCTTCGCTCCCACCGATCATACTCACATAATTGATTGCACGCGCGTTTGGGTTTTCGGATTCAGCATCGAGAATCAACTCCACTGCCAGACGTTCTGGCTGCAGGATCGCACCGTCATAATAGGTTGCCGTGTTGACAATATTTGGATTGAGCTGCTTCCATTTTGCCAGTGATTCTTTGCGTGAAAGAAACCGATGCTTTGGGACAACACGCTCTCTCCCCGTATATGCATCGTACATGATCAAGCCGAGCTTAATAACTAATGAGCCGCGTTCTGAAGGTTTATTCAACAGCCTGAAAAATTTGAGCGGCGCGTTGAGCAAACCGGAGAATCGTCTAAAGATGGGAATTGTAGTTGGAAGGGGTTTTACCAGATGCGGCGCGTTCTGTAATAGACGATTGCGTTCCTGGACAGCTTCGCGCACGAGACGGAACTCTCCATTCTCAAGATAGCGAATGCCGCCATGCACCATGTGGGAAGAAGCACTGCTCGCGCCCGAGCAAAAATCGCCTTTCTCAACGAGTAAAACATCGACCCCATTTAGAGCAAGATCACGGAACGCGCCAATACCATTGATGCCCCCGCCGATGATCAAGACGGAGATTCCAGGGTTTTTCTTAAGATTTGAAAGAACTTCGTTGCGGTTCATAACCTTGGAATTCGTTATTCAACCCAATCAAACGTGCGTGTGACAGCCTTCTTCCATTCCCAGTATAACTTCTTTCGTGTGTTCGCGTCCATCGCTGGCTGCCATTCTCTTTCCTTACCCCAGTTCGCCCGCAACTCGCTGTAATCCTTCCAAAAGCCAACTGCGAGCCCCGCCGCGTACGCCGCGCCGAGTGCTGTTGTCTCGGCCACTTTTGGTCGAATAACGGGCACATCCAAAATATCGGATTGGAATTGCATCAGCAATTCATTGAATACCATCCCGCCGTCCACTTTGAGGGCGGTCAACTTCACACCTGAATCAGCCTCCATGGCATCCAGGACTTCGCAGGTCTGGTACGCGGTCGCTTCAAGGGCGGCGCGGGCAATGTGTCCCTTGTTGACATAGCGCGTCATACCGACGATCGCACCGCGCGCATCGGTTTTCCAGTAGGGCGCGAATAATCCTGAAAACGCCGGAACGAAGTAGATGCCGCCATTATCGTCAACCGACTTTGCCAACGCTTCCACCTCCGCCGACGATTGGATCAATCCCAGATTGTCTCGCAGCCACTGGACCAAAGCGCCGGTGATGGCAATCGAGCCTTCCAGGGCATAGATGGCTTTTTGGTCTCCAATTTTGTAGCCGAGTGTCGTTAGCAAGCCGGATTTCGATGGGACAGGTTTCTCGCCTGTATTCAATAACATAAAGCAACCTGTACCATATGTGTTTTTTGCTTCTCCGGGATCGAAGCAGGTCTGGCCGAATAATGCGGCGTGTTGGTCGCCGAGGTCGCCAGAGACAGGGACGTTCTGTAGGGATGGGCAGCTGCCCATCCCTACAGAACCGTAAATTTCAGAAGACGATCTGATCTCGGGCAGCATGACGCGCGGGATATCAAGAATGCGCAGGATTTCCTCATCCCAATCCAATGTATTAAGAGCCATCAACATCGTGCGAGAAGCATTGGTCACGTCTGTGATGTGTTGATTTGTCAGATTCCATATGATCCACGAATCGATGTTTCCAAATAACAACTCTCCATTTTCAGCTTGGCTGCGCGCCCCCTCAACGTTTTCGAGAATCCATTTAAGCTTAGGACCAGAGAAGTACGTCGCGAGAGGGAGTCCTGTCTTTGCCCGAAAGCGATCCTGCCCCCCGTCTTTCGCTAATTCATTGATAATGATATCCGTACGCGTATCCTGCCACACGATCGCGTTGTAGATTGGCTTGCCGTTGTTTTTATTCCATACTACCGTTGTCTCGCGTTGATTCGTGATTCCCAGCGCAGCAATCTCTTTTGCTGAAATATTCCCTTTGTCCAAAGCGCCCTGGATCACCTCCTGCGTCCGCACCCATATCTCGAGCGGATCATGTTCCACCCAGCCGGGTTTGGGATAGATTTGTTGATGCTCCTTCTGGTCAACAGCAACCACATTGCCACCGTGATCGAAAATCATAAAACGAGTGCTGGTCGTGCCCTGGTCAATTGCCGCGATGTATTTTGACATGTCTCACCTTATCTAAATTCTATAACAAAAGTCCCCGCCAAAACTGGAGGGGGCTATCTCTTTCTCCTCTTGTCTGTTATTCCTCTGTCGTCTTTCGTGCGGGGACTTTTCCTACGGCAGACGGTTGCTCTACAGGTTCTTCATCAATCGGTGCTTCAGCAACATCCGGTACTGGCTCAAGCTCTTGAGAAGCAGCATCAATGTTGAGTAGTTTATACAAACCTACAGCCAATGCAGCACCTACGAATGGACCGACGAAATAAATCAAATACGTCATCCCGTTACCTGCCGCGCCAGCAACGACCGCCGGACCAAACGTGCGTGCAGGATTCAACGACGCCCCCGTAAGCGGTCCTCCCGCAAGGATGGCGATTGCCAAGGTTGTACCAATCGCCCAACCCGCTAAAGGACCACCCTTGCCAGAGACAGCAGTATGAAGAACTGTGTTGACAAGGAAGAACGTCAACAAGGCTTCAACGGCGAGCGCGTAATAAGGGAACTGCTCTGTCAGAACGCCAGTCGTCTGCGCCGCAGCAAAAGCCTCCGCGCTTACAGTACCTACCACCGCATTCAAGACAAACGCGGCCAAAACGGCGCCAGCAAGTTGGGCGACCCAATAGACAAGAGTATCGCTCCATTTCACTGTCCCGTTCAAAGCAAGACCAAACGTCACGGCAGGATTAATATGCGTGCCGGAAATATGTCCAAACGCATATGCAAACACCGCCAGCGTCAAGCCATGAGCAAGGGCAACAGCCAGCAGCCCCGCATCATACAGACTCACCGCCGCGCCGACAAAGACCAGCGCAAAAGTCCCGATCAATTCTGCAACAAACACTTTGTAATTGAACATATACTCTCCCATCGATTCAACATGATCTAAAACCCGAAACTCCGCCAACATCAATACGCTACGCCCAGCGACGCGCGCCTGCCAGAAACGATTTGCCGTTCATGGGCTTCTTCCCGGCAGGTTGCACTTCGTCCAGGAGGAGAAGCCCGCCTCCCGTGCCAACTGCAGGCTGATCCCGATAAACCAGCCTCTCTCCTGCCTGTGCATTTCCCGATTCCGTGTGGGCACGATGGACTTTGAGTAAGGTTCCATCAAACTGCATGAACGCGCCGGGCCACGGATTGAAGGCGCGCACGCGTCGCTCCAGTTCTTCAGCAGGGCGCGTGAAATCGAGACGGCCTTCCTCTTTTTTCAACATGGGTGCGTACGTCGCGCCCTCATCGGGTTGAGGCACAGGTTGAATTCTTCCAGAAAGATAATCAGGCAGAGTTTCGATGAGCAGGTCCGCGCCGAGGCGAGATAACGTCTCGGTAACGGAACCAGCCGTATCCTCCCGCGTGAGGCGG
The DNA here is from genome assembly GCA_036396515.1 of Anaerolineales bacterium. Taxonomy (GTDB): domain Bacteria; phylum Chloroflexota; class Anaerolineae; order Anaerolineales; family Villigracilaceae; genus Defluviilinea. Next base: position 7,018 of record DASWKT010000230.1, read on the forward strand.
ATGGATCTTTGCGCAAGCATGGGGCCCGTATCGAGTCCGACATCCATTTTCATGATGGTGACGCCTGTCTCTTCATCCCCATGCAGGATCGCGGCATTGATCGGCGCGGCGCCGCGCCAGCGCGGCAACAGCGATGCATGAACATTGATGCATCCATAACGCGGCAATTCCAGAACATCTTTCCTGAGAATCTGCCCGAATGCCGCGACGACGATCAGGTCAGGATTCCAGGTACGTAATTGTTCCATTGCTTCGGGCATGCGTAGTTTCTCAGGTTGAATGATTGGAACGTCCAGTTTCTGTGCAAGCAGTTTGACGGGCGGTGACTTAAGTTCACGCCCGCGTCCTGAGGCGCGATCGGGTTGTGTGACAACACCGACAACCTCATACGCACTTGCCAATTCGCGCAGACTCGGCAATCCAAAATCAGGCGAGCCCATAAATACAACCCTGGTCATCCATTCATTTTACCAGTAGGGGCGGAGTCGGTCCGCCCATGTTCCAAAAATTCGGTTGATTTTTGTCCTATTTAGTTGTACAATAAATCAAACTCAAACCCAAATTATTTCGGAGGAACTCATGAACGAACCCATGATGGAAGCCACCAGTGATGACAAGCTGTGGGCCTTGCTTGCGTATGTACTGACCCCTCTTGTTCCAATTATCGTTCTCCTGATGGAAGACAAGAAGAATCGCCCGTTCATTCGTGCGCATAATGCACAGGCGCTTGTTGTTGGAATCATCAATGCTATCCTAGGCATCACACTCAGCTGGACTCTGGTTTTGTCCTGCGTGCCACTTATCGTCTGGTTTGTGTGTATTTATTGGGGAATCCAGGCCTACGGTGGCAAGATGGTCGAAATCCCCGTGATATCCAACTTTGTCAGGAATCAGGGTTGGGCATAAATTCCTTCGTGTTCTGATAAAAGAAGCCTGCGAAATTCGCAGGCTTCTTTTTTGCAACCAATCTCCTAAAAAGGCGTATATGAAAGTGAAATTACCGCATTGCGGCACTCTGCAATTTAGGAGAAACAAATGAGTACACAATTAACAAATCAGCAAAAACCCACTCTCGTACAAGTCATTGCGTGGATGACTCTTGCGAGCGGCATTGTCAATCTTTTCTGGGGAATTATTGCCTCCCTCACAGCACTGGCGACCATTGTTGGCATCGTCTGCGTACCATTCACAATCCTGCCCACAATCCTGGGCGTCTTTGAAATCATCTATGCGGCAAAGTTGTTAAGCAATCCTCCACAGCCTGTTCTACCCTCCACAAATATTGCTGTCCTTGAAATCGTCACTATCCTGGTTGGCAACGTATTCTCGATGGTCGTTGGCATTCTCGCGCTGGTTTTCTACAATGATCTGGTAGTAAAGGATTACTTTGCGCGATTGAACGGGATGCCTGCGCCTGCGACAACAGTCGTACCGGTCGAACCCGTATCAGTCCCTGACCCTAATCCTGCTCCCGTTATGTCAGAGCCTGCTGCAGCACCCGCAGATGAATCTCCCGCCCCTCAACCTGAGGAGTCTCCCGATAAACCGAAAAGTGATCAGGAGTAGCATAGAAACAAAACTGTGAAGTCGGGATTTTCTTCCTCTTGACTCTCCTTCCCCTCGCCCATACAATGGACTTACAATCTAACGGGCAATAGGGAAGAGATCCCGCGTGGACGCGGGACGCCGAAGGTGCAAGTCTGGAACAGGCGAAACCAGATGAAACTCTCAGGCAAAAGGACCCTGTCCCCGATTAACTCTGGAAAGTTCGTTTCTCCTGCAGGAGAAACGATACCGACGGTGTAAGTCTTGACTAGTTTGATAGTTGGGTAGTCCTGTACTACTACATTAGATAACTACAAACTACATAACTGATAAGATAATCTCTCAGGTCAAATTACAGAGGTGCGCGAACTATTTCGTGCGCCTTTTTGATTCGCCAAAATTATGTTTCGTAAAGGAGCTCCACATTATGAATACACCAGCCAATTTGAAATATACCAAGTCTGATGAATGGTTCGACCCTGCTACTGGAGCAATGGGACTGACCGATTATGCTCAGTCCCAGCTCTCCGATATAGTCTTCGTTGAATTCCTGGTAGATGAAGGGGAGGCCGTCGAAGCGGGCAAGCCAATCGCCTCTGTTGAATCAGTGAAAGCTTCTGCCGAAATTTACGCTTCTGCTGGCGGCACAGTGACCGCGGTCAACAGGGGACTCTCCGACAAGCCTGAAACGCTCAACAGCGATCCATTTGGCGAAGGCTGGATGGTCAAAGTGGAAAGCGGCGCGACTGGCGAGGTAATGGATTCCGCCGCGTACGAAAAATATTGTGAGGAAAGAGCACATTAATTGATATGTCATTGCGAGCGTGCGAAGCAGGCGTGGCAATCTCAACTAACCTAAAAGCAAATAGTTACATAATAAGATGAGATTGCTTCGTCGTGCTAACGCCCTCCTCGCAACACTTGCACCTGCATGCAAGTGCAGGTGTGACATGAGGAAAATATTATGACATACATTCCAATTAGCCCCAAAGAACGGGATGCGATGCTGGAGGCCATCGACGTCAAGTCACTGGATGATTTGTTCGAAGATGTCCCTGCAAAGCACCGTTTCCCAAAATTGAATCTACCTCCCGCGCTCACTGAAATGGAAGCGATGAATGAACTTTCAGCTCTTGCACAAGCCAATGAAAATGTGCGCAGTGACCTGATCTCCTTCCTCGGCGCGGGCATGTACAACCACTACATCCCATCGGTTGTTGACCACATCCTGCGGCGCGGTGAGTTCTACACGGCATACACTCCCTATCAGCCTGAGATCTCCCAAGGCACATTGCAAGCTATCTTTGAATATCAATCCCTGTTGGCTGCTCTAACAGGCATGGAAGTTTCGAACGCCTCACACTACGATGGCGCGACGGCGACAGCCGAAGCCGTCAGTCTCGCATATGCACAGTTTCGGGGCAAACGTAAAAAAGTTGTCATCTCCCCCACGGTGCATCCACAATACCGGGCGGTCATCCGCACGTATGTACAGGGCATGGAACTGGAACTCGCGGGAGATAACGCGAACGCTGATCTTGACTCACAGCCTGATGAATTAACCAGCCTGATCGATGACAACACAGCCCTGCTCATCGTTCAGTATCCCGATTTCTTCGGGCGTGTCTACGATTACACCAAACTGGTCGAAGCCGCGCACGCGAAAGGCGCGCTGGTTTGTGTGGTTGCAAACCCCACTGCGCTGGCCCTCTTCAAAACGCCTGGCTCCATGGGCGCGGATGTCGTCGTGGGAGACGGCCAACCGCTTGGAATCCCCATGTGGTACGGCGGACCCAGCGTTGGCTTTTTCACGACGCGCAAGAATTTCGTCCACAAGATGGCGGGACGTTTGGTCGGCGAAACCATTGACAATCGCGGACAACGTGCCTACGTCCTCACATTGACCGCACGTGAACAGCACATCAAACGCGAACGCGCCACATCCAATATCTGCACCAATCAAGGATTGATCGCACTCGGAACGGCTGTCTATCTTTCATTGCTCGGCAAGAAGGGCCTGCGACAGGTCGCCGAGCTTTGTTATCAGAAGGCACATTACGCCGCGGCACAACTCAGCCAGATCAATGGCATGGGTTTGTGTTTCACTGAGCCGTTCTTCCACGAGTTTGCGCTGTGCGTCAACCGCCCGGTTGCAGAAGTCAACGCGCATTTGCTCGAACATGGCATTCTCGGCGGATACGATCTGGGCCAGGATTACCCCGCTCTCAAAGATCATATGCTGGTCGCGGTGACCGAGATGAATAGCAAGGAAGATATCGATACGCTGGTCCAGGTCCTTTCGGAGGTGAGCCATGATTAACACTGCACCTGCACCGGATATAAAAACTGAAAAAGCAACGCCGAAAATTGTTGAACCAACCATCTTCGACTTATCCTCCCCAGGGCGGACCGGTGTGACAATGCCCGCCTCAGACGTCCCTGAAACTGCTCTGCCTCCCAAAGAGCTTCTCCGCCCTGACCTGCCTCTGCCAGAACTGGCCGAAGTGGACGTTGTCCGCCACTACATGCATCTCAGCAAATTCAACTACAGCGTGGACAGCGGCTTCTATCCGCTTGGCTCGTGCACGATGAAGTACAACCCGAAGATCAACGAAGACACATGCCGCCTGCCTGGATTTTTACACACACATCCACTTCAGCCGATAGAAACCGTGCAAGGTAATCTCGTGCTGATGTACACATTGCAGGAATGGCTAAAGGAGATCGGCGGCTTTGCGGCAGTGACGTTGCAACCCGCGGCGGGCGCGCACGGAGAATTCACCGGCGTGCTCATTATGCGCGCCTATCACAAATCGCGCGGCGACTCGAAACGCGTGAAGATGATCATCCCGACTTCCGCGCACGGGACAAATCCCGCCTCGGTCGGCATGATGGGGCTGCAAGTCGTGCAGGTCCCTTCCGATGAACGCGGTAATGTAGATCTCAAAGCGCTTGAAGCCGCCTGCGATGATACGGTTGTCGGGATGATG
>DASWKT010000231.1:0-11363 GCA_036396515.1 Anaerolineales bacterium
GGCAATCAAGGGAACGATAAAAGCGACCTGCCCGAGCGCAACCAAGATGCCTTTGCTGCGCGAGGAACTGAGGTATGCCGCCATCAGCGCGGCAGCCAGTGCCCCGGCCCCTTGTACCGCGTACAGGCTGCCTGTACGTTCCGCGACGACGGCTTCAGTATCGCCTGCCGCTTTCAAAACATCGCGCGCCAATGCCGGGATCTGTTGTAGCATGGGAAATCCGAAGAAGCCGATCAATGCCGACATTAAGATGATCGTTGCGACAAGCGTATTCCTGCGAATATATGCCAGTCCTTCGCCGAATTCGGCTCTCAGGCCTTTGCGGATTTCAGCCTCATTCTGCACCTTATAACGGGTGCGAGCCATGAAAAGCCCCCATATCACAAACAGAAAACTGACCCCGTTTGCCAGAAATACACTTCCTTCTGTGCCAGTGGAGGTTAATAACCACGAGGCTGTCAGAGGTCCAAGTACGCGCCCGATGTTGAAAACAGTGGTTTGCAGGGCGATGGCGCTGGGCAGTGCTTCGCGCCCGGCCAGTTCGATCAACATGGCCTGCCGCGCGGTGATCTCAACCGCACTGGCTGTCCCGAAAATCAAAGCAAATATTGTGATATGCCAGATTTGAATATGTCCTGTAAAAGTCAAAGCTGCCAACCCAAAGGCCTGCAGCGACATGATGGATTGAAAGGTGATGACCGTCCTGCGTTTATCCCAACGCTCGACCAGGACACCCGCCGGCAAGGCCAGGAGCAGAGTTGGCAGAGTGCTGGCAAAGCCGATCACGCCCAGGTCCAACGGGCGGCCGGAGATGCGATACGCCAGGTACGGCTGGGCTGTGTTTTGCATCCAGGTGCCGATCACCGAGATGAACTGACCCACCAAAAACAGGACAAAATCCCGCGAAGCCAGCGCGGGAAAACGCTGGCTCATGATCAAACTGAGTCGATCTATCACCCGATTTATATCGGAACCACCAGTTGCGGTGTGTCGTTTTCTGTTTTGTTGACCAGAGTCGCAACGGGGTAAGCAGTCATCTCCTCGGCAGGGAAGGGTTTGATCAACGGCTTCAGCTGGTCAGGAGTCTGAGGGGATGTGTCCAGCCATTTGGCATAATCTCGCGGGTGAAGGATCACGGGCATCCGGTTGTGGATGATGGAAACAAGTTCGTTTGGCTCGGTGGTAATGATCGTGCATGATCTGACCAGGGATCCATCAGGACTGTTCCATGAATCCCATGAGCCTGCAAATGCGAAAGGCTTGCGGTCATTCATATGGATGAAGTAGGGTGTTTTTGGTTTTCTGGTGCCGGCGGTTTTCCATTCGTAGAAGCCATCTGCAAGGATGAGGCAGCGTTTGTACTTGAGGCTGCCGCGAAAGGCAGGTTTTTCCGCTAGTGTTTCGCCGCGCGCGTTGATGAGGCGACTGCCAATGCTCGGGTCTTTTGCCCACATGGGAATGAGACCCCATACGAAGAAGTCGGCTGCGTTCTCACCATCGTTTGGAATTGCAAGCACGGGTTGCGTGGGCGCGATGTTGAACCGCGGCGCAAACTGGGGAGGAAATGTGTAATTTTCGAATTGTTCCTGTAATTCAGCAGGGTCAACAGTTAGTGTAAATCGTCCGCACATGGTTACTCCTGAATGTGTTTTCCTTGTATTGTAAAGGAGAATCCGGTCATTTTTTTCTCAACTTTCTGAAATCCCCTTCACGTATAGTCTCGCCGATAGAATCAAGATGTTCAAGCATCGCCTGCGCATATTTGCGGCTTGTCTTGAACGTATCGCGTACCTGTGCCAGTGTGATCTTTCCATTTTCTTTGATCATCTCCTTGATCTTCGCTGCCATCGAATCATAATCCCGTTTGCGGAAAATGACCTCGTTCGATACCGGGAACAGCTCACCGAGTTCGATTAACGCGTTGACGAGTTCTTCACCAGCCTCAGACTGAGATTCCCTGACATTTGGTGGGCCGTATGGATTCTGTTCGAACTTCCGCATCAGGGCATCGATTTTCGCCTGCTGGCCACCATCGAAGCTTATTCCGCGTCCGAGGCTCGATACCGCTCCCCCCGCCTCCACGAGAAGGTTTTCCAACACGAGTTTCTTTGTCAGAGCGGTGAACACACGCGCTGTAAGTTTGAGTCTGCTCTTTAGTTCTTCGCGTGGAATGCCGCGCCGCAATGGGAAGCTTCGATGATAGGATTGAACAATTTGAACGGTTTTTTCGCGTAACATATTCCAGTGGGGAAGTGCGATGACAAGCATATCATTTGATGAGCTTAGGGCTCCTTCTTCCAGCTGGATTAATTTTCCACTCTCGATCAATTCCTGGACCGCGCTGCCTGCGGAATTTGCCTCCAGACGCGATTTCAAGACCACATCTTTGAGGCTTGCTGCATTCGATGCCAGCGCGGCCTCAAAAAGGATATCACTGGGAGAACCTTTTGCCAGTGCCTCAAGGGTTTTTAGTATCTCTTCATCAAATCGTTTGTGACGGCCGTGGGGCTGATGGTCAACGACCGCGCCGCCGCCAAGTGTTTCACCCGGAGATGGACGGCGCAGGATGTACCGGTCTCCGCGCACCGTAATCACGGGCTCACGCAATTCCAGCTGGACCCAGCCATGTTCGCCTGGCATCAATTCTTCCTTTCCAAGCAAACGCAAGGTGGCTATTGTTTCACTTGCACCGACAAAGAACTTGACTTCCTGCCCGTGATGGAGCGGGGACGATACATCTTGAAGAAGTTGAAAGTTCACGTCGATCCGGCGCGTGGGCTGATATTGATCGGGATGGACTACTACTTCGCCGCGCTGGATTTGTTCGGTGTCGACGCCGGAGATGTTCACGGCAGTGCGTGAACCAGGGATGGCGCTTTCCTCCTTTTTCTTGTGCGTTTGCAATCCGCGTATCCTGCCTGTCAAACCGGATGGCAGGATCTCCACTTCATCACCCACAGCCAGGTGACCATCTATCAATGTGCCTGTAACGACTGTGCCGAACCCACTCATGCTGAAAACGCGGTCAATCGGCAGGCGCGGACGGTTGAGATCAGGTCTGGGAGGTTTTTGTTGGAGGATGGATTCGAGATTGGAGATCAGAGAATTGAGTCCCGTTTTGTTTTTGGCAGAAACGCGCATGATGGGCGCGTCTTTCATAACGGTTGGCGCCACAGCGGCACGAATGTCTGTCTCAACGAGATCAAGCCAGGCTGAGTCTCCAGTGGGAGTGATATCAGGGGCCAGATCGGTCTTCGTCAACACGATGACTCCGGCAGGAATCTGTAATAGATCCAGGATCGCAAGATGTTCTCTGGTCTGCGGCATGACGCCTTCATCTGCAGCGATGACAAGCAGCGCGGCGTCAATTCCCCCGATGCCGGAAAGCATATTTTCGATAAAGTCGCGGTGACCGGGCACGTCTACGATTCCCACCTCTTCGCCGTTTGGGAGAGTCATCCAACCAAAACCAAGCTCGATGGTCATCTCGCGGGCCTGTTCCTCCTTGAGGCGATCAGGGTGTGTGCCCGTGAGCGCGGCGATAAGTGTGGACTTGCCATGGTCTACATGACCTGCTGTTCCGATAACACGCATAAACTAATAATTCTCCCGACGCCATCCGCTGCTCCGCAAAGGAAGGCGTTGATTTGAAATGGCCGCCGGGGACGGCGGCCACAGCAAAAAGCATGCCTATTATATTTTTTTCGTCTTCTTTACCGCTTTACCGTGACCCATAATACGCTCATACGCAGAGAGCCATTCGTGAGCGACATTCATCAACTCCTGAAGTTGTTGTTCGGTAGTGTCTGTGGTCTGTTGCAGCTGGTCCTGGAGGTTTTCAGTTGATTCGTCGAGCGTACCGATGCGCTCCTCCAATTTTTGTATGTTGCGGCGGATGTCTTTCCCGCCTTCATCCTGTGAGAGTGTGTAGCCAATCCAGCGTTTCTGGTCGTCAGCCTTGAACGTGACCCATTCCTGCCGCAGGCGGTCTTCCGTGAGTCGCTGCATTTCTGTGACTTCATGAATGCGGCGTTCGAGTTTGGTGTTGAGTTCGTTGTATGTCTCCTGTGCGCGTTTGGCGTTTCGAATTGCATCTTCAAGGTTCTGGATCTGGGTATCGGTCGTCTGTGCCTGGTGCTTGATGGAATCAAATTTCTCTCTCCATTCCTTGTAGGACCGGTCATGATTGAGCTGTATCATCGATACTTGGTCGATGAAGGCATTCTGTGAGACTTTTCGTTCGAGCTCGGATGCCATCAATTCCTTGATGCGGTTATCCATGTTTTTCCAGCTATCTGCATTCAAGTCGGCTTTGGCACGCGCTTCGTCAATGCGCTTGCGGATAGCAACGAGGTCTCCTTGCAGGTCGGTTACACGTTTGGTTTCCTGTTTGCGACTTTCCTCAAAGACCTGTTGCGTTTGTATTGCTTCATGTGCGATTTCCACGGCTTCATCTATTTTTGGTTTCAGCTCTCTGATCGCCTGGTTCAAACGCGTCTCTTCGATGACGCGGGCTTTAATATCGCGTTTGATCGGAGGAAATTCACTATCGATACTTTGCTTTAGTTCATCAAGCTTTTTTATAATGGGCTCAAAGTCTTTCCGGTGCAGCTTGACAATTTCCTCTTCACGCTTTTGATGTCTTTTCTCGATGCCCTCAAGTGCTCTATTCATGTCTTCACGTTGTCTGGCGAAAATGGCATCGAACTGGTCAAGACGCGCGGCAGTGCTTGCCATATCCGCAATCTGGTCGCCAAGTGGTTTGATCTGTTTGGCGACTTTGTCTATGTTTGCCTCCAGCGCTATCATCCGTTCTTCAAGTGTGATGAGCGATGATTTTGTCTTGCGGTGTTCTTCGTCCACCCATTCCATGCGTTTGACGATTTGTTCAAATTCCATAGCTTCCTCCGGCAGATAACTTGCGGTGGATTATACCGCCGCGTAGTCTTCCCTGTGATCAGCGCCCAAGATGCTGGAACATCGCAGGCAAATTGGACAAAAAGTACTGGATCGTCTGTGGAAATAAGCCAAGGAGGAATAACCCGATTACTCCCACTCCCAGCATGAATACCTGTGTTGGGCTTTCGCGCACCTCCCAGGTTGTATATTCCTCTGCCATGCTGATAACAGCCAGTGAGCGAAAAACACTGGTGAGCAGCCCAATGATCCCAATTCCCATCCATAATGCCCCGCTAATGGATACGCGCGCCAGGCTTTCCCAAAGTGCCAGCCTTGCAGGGAAGCCAGCCAGCAAGGGAAACGCGCTTGTCGAGAGTGCCGCGATCACCATCCCCGCACCTGCCACTGGAGTGATCCGCAACATGCCCTGCGTCGCTGCAAAACGCATCGTCTCAACATTTTGTTGGATTACTGTCAGTGATAATGACCAGACTGCCAGCCCAAGAGCGCGCGCGGGAATCAACAAAAACAAGATTGGTATTCCCAGTTTTGGGTCCAGGCTGAGCGCAAGCAGGGAGAATCCGGTTTCCGCGACGGAACCGTATGCCATGATCCGCCCCAGGTGACTCTGAAACGCTGCCCAAAGTCCACCAGTGACCACCATCAGCAGACCGGCAGAGCGGAGCGCTATAACGATTTGTGGCGAGTCACGAAGCCATGAATAACGATCCAGAAATCCGGCACCAAAGATGATCGTGATGGTCGGAAGTATCCATAACAGGAAGCCTGCAATGAACGGGGATGTTTCCTCCATCAGCATAGGCACCCAGTTGTAAAGTGGAAAGATCGCCAGCAGGAAGGCGAATCCCATTCCGAGCATGGCAGTAGATTGTGCGGCGAGCGCAAGATCACCTGGGCTTGCCTCCACACCCGCGAGCAGCCAGCCGGCCAGCAAGATAAATGGCATTGCGAGCGTTTGATAGATCAGAAAACGTACCACACCTCTCCCCGGCGGCCTGTAAATACTTGTTAAAAGTGGTATGGCAATCAGAATTGCCGTTTCGATAAATAGCGCGGCGTAGAGAAATGGTTCCACTGCAATCGAGGCAACCATTAACCCTGTAATCATTAATCCAAATGGAACGATACGGGTTGCTGTTCCGGACGCATCTGCGCCAAAGAACCACAACGCCGCGGCACCATAGATCAAGGCGAGCAGAGGGCCCTCTTCCGCCGGGATCAAAAGTACGCGTCCCAGGACAGTGAGGGAGGAATCAATCTTGAGAGAGAATGTTCCGACCCGTATTGCTTCTTCGATGGGGACAAATTGCGCGATCAGCGCCAAAGCGATGGCAAAACTCCCACCCAGAAGGCTCAAGGCGCGCTGGTTGGTGATGAACAGTAACAATATCGCAACAGCGATGGGAGCCACAATCCAGAGGGTCGGCGCGGTCATGCAGGCTCAGTCCCCTTTGAATTGGATGCGATTAGAAGATACGAGCCAACCAGCGCAAGCCCCAGGGTGATCACGGCAAGCAGCGCAGCCACCAATACTGATCCCTCAACAGCTGAATAAATAGTTTCAAAACCAGAGAGGACCGTCATCAATCCGATCGTGACGCGCAGGATATGCGTGGTAATGCCCAGATGAAGCAATCCCATCCCGATGAGTAATAGGCTGCCGGTGGTCACCGCAAAACCCGCGTCTGCCATGATGGTATCTACACTCGGTGTAACTCCCACGACAATCATCAAGACAATCAGCGCTGCGCATATGCGGAAAAGTCGGCCGCGCGGCCAGGTGTTTTCTTCAGCGAGATTCTCATCTGAAAGTCCCGAGCGGGTCATACCCAAAATGGCGGCGGCCATCCACCCTGCTACGACTTTCACAGAAGCCATGCCCAGTGGCCAGTGCTGAAGTGCGAGGACGAACATAGCGACGTATTGGATGGCAAGCAGGCTCATGGTCCAGCGCCAGTCGCGTGCCAGAAGCAACCCCGCCGATGTGAGGAGGATCACTGCAACCGAGATCCAAGCAAAAGTCACTGTCATGCTCAAGGAGCTGCCTGTGTAAAGAAGGAGATAAAGAGGACGAGGAAAAGCAGGGTCCACATAATTCCGCTTTCGCCTTCAAGCACGTTTGAAAGGGTGTTGCTGATTCGTCTGAGTTGGCGGTAGAGATTCCATAGGGCCAGATAACTCCAGTCCTGCCAGGACGTGCCTGAAGGGCGCACCCAGTGGGCGCGGACCGGGTTCAAGATGCGTAAACGCGGGGTCAGCCATAGCAGGCTGACGGTGAGGAATGTAGTAAGCGAAGCTGCGATCCAGTTGCCCATCTGTAACGTCCCGCTCCATCCAAAAAGACCGAGGAGGATGATCATTATCAACAGGAGCGAAAGGCCAATCGGATAAACGTTCTTCGCCCAGATCGGTTGATCTGTATTGCCGGTGCGCGTCGATGTGCGCTGACCGTGACGGATGAATCCTGTCAAGAGCATGGCATTCGCAAGGAGCAGGAAGGGCCATGCAGGCCAGAAATTCGTGCCTCCGCTGTTCCAGCCAGTTGCAGTAAGCGAGAATGGCAGAGCTGAGATCCCGAATACCCCAATCCATAGAGCCCGGGCAAGCCATCGGTTTGTCTCTGAAGATAAAAACAATGCGCTTCCCGCAAGGATGAGAGCACATCCCAACGCAGCCGCGCCAACAGGATTTGCCCGTAATGCCGCAGCGACTGCAAGAGAGCCCATGCCGATCAACCAAAATGGGCGGGCGGTAAGCTCATCGGGGGCGCGCATCCACATCCAACCCCCATAGATTGCGGCGAAAGAAACCAGCATGAGGAGGTAGGGCGTGAGGAACGATGTCACACTGCTGGAGGGAATTCTTGTGAGCAAGATCAGGCTTGATGCCGCAGAGATCATCCGCAGACCGGTGCCAAACCCACGTCTGATGGATAATTCACTCGCATAGGGAAGATGAAGTGGCAGCACGCCAAGACGAAGGGCTGCCGCGGCCAGGAGATATAAGCCTGCCTGAGGGGGGGTAGAGCGAAAGTCGAATGTTTGACCGTTCGCCACGCTAATCATATCTGCCCACAAAAGGATGAACGTGCCAGTGGCGCGTGAAGCAAAGGCGATGACAACGCGCTCGCTGAGCTTTGGATCTTCTACAAAACGCATTTGTGCGATCAATTCGGCAAAGTCAATGGCAGCCCATATTAGCACAAGGGTGAGCGGGTTATCCGCAACCATTGCGAGCACACCTAGCGCTGTAAGTATCAGGATGACTATCCAGCTGACAACGTTGGGAAAATTACTGCGCACAACGGAGGTGATGATGATCGCCAGGCATAATGTAACGATGCTTAACGTGAACACCCATGCGATCTCATCCGCGACAAAAGTGGGTGATTGAGAGAAGAGTGACGCCGGTTGCCAGATGGAAAACTGCAGGGCCATGGGCATCTGTGTCTGCCATGCCAAAACGCTGATCCATGCCAAAATCCCGCCGCCTGTTGCGACCAGCCATGTATAACGAGACTGCGGCACGAAAAACCGCAGCAACAGTACTGAAAGGCCCGCCAGGAATAAAATTGCGACCGTGATAAGAATAAACATCCAGTAGCAATTTTATCAGGTTTGCAGGGTAGGCTGTTTGTTGTACAATCAATCACATGCGCGTTGCTTCTAATATACTTCTGATTCTCCTAGTATTGCTTGCTGCATGCGATTTGCGAGCGAATAATACGTCTGCAGCAGGAAGTCCCTCTCCAACTCCGTTTCAGCCGGGATCCGCCAACATATCAGACTCACCCTATTCCGCCGCTGCACCAACCCCAGTATATCTCCCGACAGTGGCCCCCCTCCCACCCACGCCAATTAACACCGCGATCATTCCTGAGGCGATCCAGGCAGATATCGCTGTGCCTACCTTTGTGTCACTGGCAAGCCTTAATCCGCTGACCGGTTTGCTTCCTTCCGATCCTTCATTGATGGAGCGCCGTCCCCTGGCCATTAAGGTGGCAAATTATCCGCGCTATGTCCGTCCGCAATCGGGGTTGACACTTGCGGATACTGTTTTTGAATACTACATCGAAGCTGGCTTGACACGGTTTATCGCAGTATTTTATGGGAATGACTCGGAGTGGGTGGGACCCGTCCGCTCGGGGCGTTATTTCGATGAACATGTCCAACGCATGTATCATGCGTATCTCGTCTTTAAGTTTGCCGACCCGCGCGAACTTTCCTATTTTGAAACCAGTGACTTTTCCGATTTTCTTGTCCTGCCTACGATTGGGGCGTGTCCCCCATTCCGCCTGATGCCCAGCCGAAAGATCGAAGACTATAACAATTCCTACTTCAATACAGTTCTATGGGAGGATTGTGTAGTTCGGGATGGACTGGAGAATCTGCGACCATCCATCCGCGGCGGATTTTTCAGCGAGGTGCCACCACAGGCAGATTTGCTTGGCATTCAGATGTTCACATATTATTCAGTAGATTCGTATAATTACTGGTTGTACCACCCGGAAACCCAGCAATATGTCCGTTATCAGGAAGTAGCCGATACTCGCAATGACAAACCTGAATCGTATGACGTGCTCATGGATGCAGTGACGGCAACTGCGGTGCACGCCTCGAATGTTATTGTATTGCTGGCACCCCATACATTTTCGAATACGTTCGATCAGGAGGACGAGGTCTATAAAATTGATTTGAGCGGTTCAGGAGAAGCGTTTGTGTTTCGGGATGGCGTGGGAATGCTGGCGCGCTGGTATCGAATGGAAGAAGATCAACCCCTGTTATTGGTCGGTCTTAATGGATTCCCGATTTACTTGAAACCCGGGACTACTTTTTATGAAGTGCTCGGTGCGCGCTCGTATGTGGATCAGGATGCAGGCGAATGGCATTTCCACCACGAAGTGCCCTGAGATGGGATAAAATACCAGCGCTGAGAACTTATGACTTTTGATCCCACCTTTATAAGCAATCTCCTTCTTGTGCTGACTGGTTTTGGGGGCGCGTTCCTTGCAGCCCTCTGGATTTCACTTGTTATCTGGACGTATCGCGATATCCGTACGCGCGCGCGTGATCCATTGGTTCAAACGCTTGCCACTTTACTTGTCGCGATTCTCAATTTGCCTGGCGTGCTGGTTTATCTTATTCTACGGCCTCCGCGCACTCTCGAAGAAGAATACCAGCGAACACTGGAAGAAGAAGCGTTACTGCAAGCTCTGGAAGACCTGCCTCTTTGTCCGGGTTGTGAGCGCCGCGTAAAGGATGACTGGCAGGTCTGCCCGAACTGTCACACGAAGCTCAAGAAGACTTGCGAAAACTGCGACAGGTTCCTGGAACTCCCGTGGAATATCTGTCCATATTGCGGGACCCCTGCGGCAGGTATGCGCCGTGATGCGACCAGCATGGATGATGCCCTGCGTGGCTTGAAGATGAACGATGAGCCTGGGGAAGTAAAGGTCGAATAGTAAGAATGACAGTCACACGAGGTGACTGTCATTTATTGTATAGGAGAATCATGACCAAAGTCCTTGGACTTGAGGATATGAAATGGGACGGGCATTTACAACAGGAACTGCAACAGGGTGGCAAATTCGTTATGTATCAATATTGTATTTCGCTCCTCATTATTACGTTTAAGCGTTCATCAAATATCTATTTCATTAGCCATTCCGAAAACGCCGTTGTAAAAGGACTTCCATTTACTTTACTGTCGCTTGTGCTCGGCTGGTGGGGAATTCCATGGGGTCCAATATATACCATCCAAAGTATCTGGGTCAATTTCAAGGGCGGCAAAGATGTCACACAGGAAGTAGCTGCTTCCATTAAGCCTTCATCACAGAACCCTGGATAATACAATGAAAATCGAAACCATCACTCTTCATCATATTTCCATGCCCCTTGTTGCGCCGTTTGAAACGTCATTTGGACGCGAGACTGATCGCGAATGTGTCATCATTTCACTGAATGCTGCTGGATTAACAGGCTATGGCGAATGCGTCGCTACCCGTGATCCGGGCTATAACTATGAGACGTCGGGCACTGCCTGGCATATTCTCAAAGATTTCATTGCTCCGCTGATTCTTGGAAAAGATATTACAGATGCAGAAGATTTCCAGAAACGGGTGGAAGGCGTTCGCGGCCATCACCTCGCGAAAGCAGGCGTGGAGATGGCATTGTGGGATCTGCTCGGAAAGCGCGATGGCAAATCGCTGAAGGAAATGTTCGGGGGCACGCGGGATAAGGTCGAGGTGGGCGTCTCGATTGGGATACAGGAATCAGCTGCGGCCTTAATACGAAGCGTAGAGTCCTATCTGCGAAAAGGGTATCGACGCGTCAAGATCAAGATCAAACCGGGCCGCGAAGTCGACGAGACCTCCGCAATTCGACGCGCCTATCCAGACCTGCGCTTGCAGGTTGACGCAAACTCTGCTTACACGTTGGAGACCG
>DASWKT010000232.1:0-4145 GCA_036396515.1 Anaerolineales bacterium
CGGCGCGCAGGCCAGGAACGGGCAGCAATGTGGCTAATCGGCTATGTGCTGTTTGCTTTATTATTGGATGTGGGTGAAGGCTTATGGCGTGGCGGTCGACTGCAACTTGCTACACAGCAGGTCGCAAATGACTTTCAGGTGTACGGCGCGCTGATACTCGCTTTTTTATTCACTCTCACCGTGGTTTCCTTCATTCGGCGGGAGATGAATGCCTGGCTGGGTATTGGGGTGTTCTGGGCCCTGGGGTTTATGGCAATTATCCCAAACCTGTTCAGGTTTGGCGAAGTCGTTTGGACGAATGGAAGGTTCACGCTCACCCTGGAGCGGCTTGCGCCTACCTGGGCAGCGCTTGGCTGGCTGGTATTTATGCTCGGCGCGATCATCAGCGTGCGTGCGGCACACGCGCGTTCGCGCCAGCCATTGCTACGCAACCGTTTGAATTACTGGACTCCCGTCTTTCTTCTAATCATACTCAACGATATTTTGCTGATCAGTGGCAGGGGACTCCCCGGCAACCCGATACGGCTGGGCGCAGTAGTGATGGCGGCATTTATCATTGTCACCCATGACCCGCCCGACCTGCGCGAAGTGGCCCAACGCGTACTGACATATATCATTACAACGATTGTCATTGTCGGATTTTATGTTGTGGGTTTCTCAGCATCGCAGACTGTGTTTCGGGCGCTGCCGCGCTACAATGAACTTCTGGTTGGAGCAGGGATTGCGTTGTTGCTGTCGTTCATCTTCACGCCGCTGCTCTCGCTTGTGCGCCGCTCGGTAAGCCAGTGGTTGAACATTCAGGAATACCATCCAAGTCGCACACTACATGCCTATAGTGAACAGATCAGCAATATCCTGGACATGCAAAAGCTGGCAAACGTCGCAGTGGGACTCATTATTGAAGCAATGGATATTACCCGCGGCTTTCTGTTCCTCGTCGACTCAGAAATTTCGGCGGATGTGCAAAAAACCTATCGTCTCAGAGCGGTGCGCAACCAGGGGGAACGACAGATCAAAATCCTTACACTGCCCTACGACCACCCTGTTGTCAAACATCTGACTCAGGAAGGACGGCCGCTTCTTCAATATGACCTGGACCTGCTCCCGACATTCCGATCGGTCTCTTCCCCCGAGCGTGAATGGTTCAATCATCTCGAAGCAGAAGTCTATTTGCCGATCTTCTCCAAACGGGAATGGATCGGCCTGCTCGCCCTGGGCGCGAAGATCAGCGGCAACCGCTATTCGGAGGAAGACCTTGTCACCCTTCTGGCCCTCGCGAACCAGACGGCGGTTGCGCTCGATAACGCACGTCTGGTCGAGAACCTGGTCCAGCTCAACACCGAACTGCGACAGGCGTACCGGGCCCTTGATAAGGCCAATCACGATCTGGAACGACTCGATCAGACCAAATCTGATTTCATCAGCATTGCGTCACATGAACTCCGCACCCCACTGACAACAATGGTCGGCTATACCGAAATGTTAATGGAAGATATAACCCTCCCACCCGCGGTGCATGAAATGCTCAAAGGCATCTCAAGAGGCACCCGGCGCCTGCGCGAAATTATGGACTCGATGTTTGATATCGCCCAGATTGATACACGAACCTTGCAGCTTCATCTGATCCCTGTGGATACTGCAGTGTTGATCAAAGAAGTAAGCGATGGTTTGGAGAAATCGCTCGAGGAGCGCAAACAAACATTGGCTATTGACATACCTGCGCTGCCTCTGGTCAAGGCGGACCCGAATCTGCTCAAGAAACTTTTCCACCATTTATTGACCAACGCCATCAAATTTACGCCCAACGACGGAAAGATTACCATCAGCGCAAAAGTCCTTGCTGCACCCAATTCAGAAACACCCAATGGCAGCATCGAATTCATCGTCAACGATTCAGGTGTTGGCGTGGATCCAAACTTAAGAGAGGTGATCTTTAGTAAATTTTATCAACCCGGGGAAGTTGCCAAGCACTCCACCAGCAAAACGCGTTTTAAGGGCAACGGCGTGGGTCTGGGACTGGCTCTCTCCAAAGGCATTGTTGAAGCACACGGGGGACGCATATGGGTGGAAAGCTCGGGCTATGATGAGGTGAACTTTCCCGGCAGTAAATTTCATGTGATGCTGCCATTGAGCAGATTAGGCAAAGGCGAAGAATTGGTAATGGGCACTGAATTGAAGTTTCAAAATGTATCGTAGAGAGGCACATATGAGGTCGCCTCTATTTTTTGGGCAACAACCACCCACTCAGAATGTACAGTAATCCAAATATTAACAACACAAATTTGAGAGATGCGCAGTAATAGGCAATTTCAGGATAAGGGGAATAAATTTTGTTCAACAGAATCTGGAATAACGCGTAATTTTCCGCCGCATCGAACAAAGCCGCGGCAAACGCCCCGTAGCCTGCCACCGCACCGAGGGACCTAAACCACCCTGCATGCCTCCCCATGGCGTATAGAGTGCCAAATGCAAGCGCAAAAGAGTAGATGGGCATGAAAAGATAGTCGAGACCGAGGCCAAAGGCGGCAAAGACATAAGACACATTCACAATGTCGGGATTAGGTCGTCCCGCCACCGAACTGAGCAGGAGACTCATTTGCTTCCACGAGTCTGTGATTACACGTGCGGTTTGCGCATTCCCCGCAAATTCAAAGGACACAATGCCATTCGGCGCGGCGGGAGTCTGCAGAGGCTGATCCAACACCCTGAAAACGGCAAACAGGCTGAGGGTCAGGGCAAGAAGCGTGAAGAAGATCCGTTTGCGATACTCAGCCGGGATAAATTCAAGAGGATGCTGCATCTTGATTTAGATACTCTTTCGATATACGCGATGATTCTTATACTCCACCCCATTTAGATTTTTCAAATCTGCACGCATCTGGCGAGTGGTTTCAGCCACTTGCGTCATCTCCACATGCTCAAATTGATGAAAGCCAAAGACAGTCTTGCCCATTTCATAATAGAGTAAGGCATTTCCGCCTGTGCCTTGATATTCTGGCAGAATGCCCATGCCATTTCCTGAGATCGTTTTGGTACGCTTCATTTCGAGTAATATATCAATTAGCCCAAACGGCAAGAGGTGACCTCTGGCACGCTGGAGCGCGGCGGAAACATCTGGAAAGGCAAAAAGAAAACCGACGATCTCATCGCCATGGAGAATGATCTTTATGAGACGCGGGTCTGCAACCAGAAAGATATTATCCACCGCGTATTTGATATCCCCAGCTGAGAACGGATAATATTCCCAGTTGTGAATAAAGGCCTTATTGTAAGCTGCACCGATGCGCGGCGCCCATTGGATTAACTCCCTTTTATTCTTGAACTTCTTCACTTTCAAATCGCCTCGCTCCATCACCCTTTTGGCAATATTCTCAACACGTTCGGGGATTTTGAAGGAATCCGCGGGAAGGTAACACGAGACAAAGTCCACTTCTTTCTCAAAACCGAGAGCCTCCACTAATTTGGGATAGTAGTCGTAGTTATAGTTCATCATGGTCATCATCTGGCGGTGCTCGAACCCTTCAACCTGGATTCCATAGCCATCGAAAGGCGAAAGCCCTTTTGGACCGATCACCAGATCGAGGCTGCGCTCTCTCGCCCAGCCAACGACCGCGTCGAAAAGTGATCGCGCGACCTCCAGATCATTGATCGCGTCGAAGGCATAGAACTGCGCTTTTTTGGTCTTATGGTATTCATTGAAGGGTTTATTGTTCCCGGCGCAGATGCGACCCACTACTTCTCCATCGCGCTCGGCCAGGAAAAAATCGGCTTCGGATTGTCCGAAGAATGGATGTTTTTTTCGGTTCAGCAGCAGGTGGGCATCCATATAAAGCGGCGGTACCCACTGCGGACAATCTTTGTAGAGATTGTAGGGTAATTCCACAAAACGTTTCACTTGCTGCTTGTTATCAGTGTCAACTTTTTCGATGCTGAGCATTGGAACTCCTTAAAAATGGCAACCTTGTGCAGTATATAACACGAATTAGTCTCAACCGGTTCATGCTATACTTGTGAAAAATCGTGCGGAGGAACCTTTTATGCTATCCAAAAAGGAACATCAGGAATTACTAAAGAAATATGCTGAAGCCGTTGTGAAAGTAGGCTTGAATTTACGTGCCGGACAAAGACTTATCATTACCAACGCG
>DASWKT010000233.1:0-5719 GCA_036396515.1 Anaerolineales bacterium
TCGATAACCATGGTAAGCGCATCGTCGAACGAGCCGTCAATCTGGATGACCTGTGCGCCGTAGGCGATCGCGCCCGCCAGCTTCCCAGCCGCGACCTTGCCCTGTGGGATCAGCACAACCGACTTCAGCCCGGCGCGCGCCGCGTAGGCTGCCGCGGAGGCTGCCGTGTTACCTGTCGAAGCGCAGATGACTGTCATCGCGCCGCGCCCCAACGCTTCACTGACGGCCGCGGTCATGCCGCGGTCTTTGAACGAACCGGTCGGGTTGAGCCCTTCGTATTTGATGAACAGCTCAAAGTCGCCGAGCTGGCGGGACAAATTACCGGCTTGGATCAGAGGCGTATTCCCCTCGAGCAGGCTCACGGTCCGTGTGTGAGACGGGAGATCAAGCAGAATACCGTATTTGTGGAGGACTCCCTGATATGTCATGGTGCGAGTGTAGCATAAAAATTCAGCCTTGCTTAATTTTTTCTGGATATACTTTATCCCAATGAATCGCATATTGATCTGGGTTTTACTGGTATGTCTGTTGGCGACCGCTTGCGAAGCAGAAGCTACACCCGCGCCGACCATCCCACCTGTTCAATTCTTTCCCGAACCCATTCACACACCGCTGCCAAATGCTACAGCCATAGCCCCGCCAACGCGCGCACCGAAGCGTGACGCAACCACCATCCCCCTCATGGCCCCCACCTCAACACCTAAGACGACGTTTCAAACGCCCGCATTTAACACTGTGGCGTGGAAGGACTTGCCCGTGATTCCCGAGAGTATAGATCCCAGTTTGAGCAAGGTCTATGAAAGAGGGGTAAGGCTTGGGAACGATCCGCATGCATTTTCGATCTTTGGCGATTGCCAGACCCAGCCCGATGAATTTTTCGGCGTGTTTGAGTCAGACCGGCTGGTATTCGCAAGCCTTCCGGGTGAACTGCAGGAAACGGTCACTTACTTTGAGGGTTCTTTCAGCCGCCAAAGTTCCACGTCACAGGATGGTACAACACCGGGCGCATTATTATGGACACAGTGGCATCGCGGCCAGTATGGCTGTACCTTTGGAGAGACGCCAGTTGAATGTGAACTGCGCGTCCATCGCCCATCCTTTGTGATCATCCAGATCGGCACGCATTTTGAATCGCGTAACACTGAATACCTGCGCAAGATCATTTTACAGCTGCTGGATGAAGGCGTGGTGCCAATTCTTGCCACCAAAGCCGATAACCGGGAAAAGGATGAACGCATCAACCGTGACATGGCTTCGCTTGCATCTGAATATGATCTTCCTTTATGGAATTTTTGGGCGGCTCTCTCCGACCTGCCCGGTCGTGGACTCTATACACGTGATGATCGTCCGCTGCAGGGCCCGATCTATCTCAACGAAGAAGCGGCGCTGCGTCACCGCATGACGGGTCTCGCTGCGCTCAATGCTGTCTGGCGCGCGGTGGCGGGGGAATAAATTAAAATGTAGGGATGACCAGCCGGTCATCCCTACATTAATCTTTCATCCTTTTAAGGGTGGCGCATCCTTATCATACACGAACACCTGAATATCCAACCCTTCGCTATTCAACAGATCGAGCGCGGGCTGAAAGGTCGCGTCCTTGATCTTCTGCATATCCGCGGCAGGTGCATACACGCTCAAGCGCGCCTCTTCCTCAGACATCTTCACGGTCTTGACCTCGGCGCTCTCACATGCAGCTTTGATCCTATCTGACATCTGTTTGATAGCATCATCAAGAGTCATGAGCACTCCTGTTTGATAAAGGTTACAGTATTACTTCGCCATCTTCGCAACGGTCACGCCTGCGCCGCCTTCGTTATCCTTCGGCTCTTCAAACGACGCGACATACGGGCTGTCCTTCAACGCGTTGCGAACCGCTTCGCGCAGCTTGCCTGTCCCTTTGCCATGCACGATCCGTACGAACAACAAGCCTGAAGAATATGCCCTCTCCAGATATCGTTCCAGTTCTTCGAGGCCATCTTCCACCAGTTTGCCGCGCAGGTTCAATTCGATCCCGGGAGATTTGGTGCCGACTGCTGACCGCGGAGTGCTGACTGTCTCAATCTTTTCTTTTGGACGTTCGTCTTCCTGGCCTTTTCTCTGCAGATCAATGAGTCTTGCCCTCACGCGCAAACTCCCGATCTGGACCTCCGCATCAGACTCGCCCAAAGCTGTTACCACTCCATCGGCCTTTAGCGTGCTGACAGTGACGCGCTCTCCCAACTTAAATGCTCCTGAAGGACGTTCGACCTTTGACGTCATCGTGCCAGAAGGGTATTGACGTGCTACTGGTGCTTCTATCTTTTCTTCGATCTCCTCGACTTTTTCTTCAATCTCTTTCAAGGCTTCCAAAGGCTGCTTTGCCTTCTTGAGCTGTGACTTGAGCGACTCGATGTTCTTCTTTAATACTGCAACTTCCAGTTCGCCCTCCGCCCGCGCTTTCGCTAATACTTCACGTCTTTCATCTTCGATTTTTTCCAAACGCGTCTCGATTTCCTTTGTTTGCGCTTCGAGCCTATCGCGGGCCTTCTCTAGTTTTTGACGTTCACGCGAGGTACGGTTGCGTTCCTTGCGGATGTCGTCGAGCAGCTTGTCGGCGCGCAGCTCGTCGGGGTGGATCTCTGCTTTGGCGGAATCAATGATTGGCTGGGGAAGACCGAGCCGCTGTGCAATGAGCAGCGCGTTGGAGCGTCCGGGCAGTCCAATGGTCAGGTGATAAGTCGGGCGCAGAGTCTTGATGTCGAATTCCAGAGAGGCGTTGACCACGCCTTCTGTTGAATGAGCGAATGTCTTGAGTTCGGGGTAATGCGTTGCCACGAGAGTTGTGCATCCGCTTTCGAGTAAATGGTTCAGGATCGCGCGTGCCAACGCCGCGCCTTCCTGCGGGTCAGTACCCGCGCCCAGTTCGTCGAAAATCACAAGCGAGCGATGATCGAGTTGTTTGAGGATGCGAATGATGTTCGTGATATGGCCACTGAATGTACTGAGCGATTGCTCAATGGACTGCTCGTCACCGATATCGGCATAGACCGCGTGGAAGCATGGCAGCTCCGAGCCGCTCTGCGTGGGGATATGCAGCCCACTCTGCGCCATAAGCGCGAGCAGCCCGACCGTTTTCAACGAAACCGTTTTGCCGCCGGTATTTGGACCTGTGATAATAATGGCGCGTGTGCCGGGTTTGGGATCAACGTCTATGGGGACAACGGTATTGGGATCCAGGAGCGGGTGACGAGCTTGGATAAGCTGAATCGTTGGCACGTCAAATGTCGAACGTCTATCATTGTCGGTCTTTGACGTTTGACCTTTGACTTTTGACATCTCCTTGAGGACTGGTTCACTCGCCTTCAATTCCTCCGCATACTTTGCCTTCGCAAAGATGAGATCGAGCATCGCAAGATTTTCTACGCCGTAGGTGAGTTCTTCGCGATGTTCACCGATTTCTACGGAGAGCTGATAAAGGATGCGCCGTTCTTCATCGCGTTCCTGCAATTCCAGCTCACGCACTTTATTGTTGAGTTCCACCACAGGCAATGGTTCAACGAACAACGTCGCACCGCTGGAGGATTGATCGTGGACAACAGCTTTGATCTGCCCTTTGAATTCCGCGCGCAACGGGATGACATAACGTCCATCGCGTTGCGTGATGATCGGCTCCTGGAGTTTGTTTCCCGAATCGGTGAGGTATTTTTGCAGGCGTGACATCAAACGGTCGTGTGCAATCTTGATCTCGCGTCGAAGCGTGCCTAGTTTCGGTGAAGCGGAATCCAACACTTCGCCGCGCTCCGAGAGCACGCGCGTGATGGCATCCACGATCCCATGCGATTCGGGCAGTCCGGCCGCGATCTGCGCGAGGCGCGGGTACTCATCCGTTTTTCGCTCCAGCGATCTCTTCAATTCGCGGCACGAGATGAGCGTGGACTTGACATCCAAAAGCTGCTGCGGGTCAAGCACACCGCCGCGCGCCGCGAGGTCAGCCGCAGGGCGAATGTCATGTGCGCCGCCGATGCCGATATCCTGAACGGAAAATAGTTTGCGCGCTTCACTGGTTTCAGCCAGGCGAGCCTGCGCGAGATCATGGGAATCGGTGGGCTCGAGAGTACGCGCCAATTCCATCGAAGCGGAGAAATCACAGAATGCTCTCAGCCGCTCGAGGATCTTCAGGTATTCAAGGACATGCAGGGTTTTTGAATCCATTGCGGGGGAATTATAAACCACAGATGCTTGCGCCCAGCCAAAATTCATGCATAAAAGCAGTCCAAAAGATAAATGAGAAGACGGCTTCGAAGCCGTCTTCTCATTGCGGTATCCAAAGTCTCATTCGAGCGATGTCATAAGGAAGTCATCAAAGGATATATTCGTCGAAGTTGCATCTGCCCCGCTCCATGTGAATACGGCGATCCCGCCGTTGGTATAGGAAGAATCAATTTGTACTCGCCTATTTCGTTTTCACCGCCAATGCAGCGCCGACAATCCCGGCTTCGTTCAGGAATTGCGCAGGGACAACAGGCGTTTTGATCTTTAGCAGCGGAATATATTTTTCAGATTGCTTGCTGATGCCACCGCCGATAATGAAGAGATCGGGCCAAAATAATTTTTCCATCTCCGCCAGGTATTTGTTCAACCTCTTGGCATATTTCTTCCATGAAAGATCGTCACGCTGGCGCACTGCATCGGAGGCAAGATGCTCTGCTTCCTCTCCGTTCATGTCCAGATGCCCAAACTCAGTATTTGGCAATAAGTTTCCAAGATGGAAGATGGCTGTACCAATGCCTGTTCCCAACGTGACCATGATGACAGTCCCCTCTTGACCTTTGCCTGCGCCAAACTTCATCTCAGCGAGACCTGCGGCGTCGGCATCGTTGATCATCGTGCAGTCACAACCTGTCAATTTGGTGAACAGCTCGTCAGCATTCAACCCAATCCACTTCTCTGAAACATTCGCTGCCAGCAAGGTGATGCCGCTTTTGATCGGGGCAGGGAAGCCAATGCCAATGGGTCCTTTCCAGTCAAATGATAGGGCGATTTCGGCAACAACCTCCGCAACAGGTTCAGGTTCCGCTTTCTTTGGAGTCTTGATGCGGACGCGTTCCGTGATCAGTTTGCCCGTTTTCGTCTCCACGGGGGCGCCTTTGATGCCCGAACCACCTATGTCAATACCGAGAACTTGCATGAGACACCTCCGAATTTATCATAGAAATGAACTTGGAATGAATCAGAATGAAGTGTTCCTCACTATGGATTTGTCCATTCATTCAGCTTTTCTGGCTTTCAAGGAAAACAGAAGCGGGACCATGTTATGTTCGCGCCTGAACCGCCAGTAACCATCATCGCTTTTGACCATCGAAGGGAACTTGGCGCGCAAGGCAAAGGGAAATTCATGCAGGAATTCAATGTGCAGACCCGCATCGATCAGGGAGTTGATGACTTCCCCGATGCTGTGATCCCACATGTAATAGGTCCGTTTTTTGCCTTCGAAGTTGGTTGCATACGAACCTTCAGTCTCTGCTTCGTATGGTTCTTCTGAGAAGAAATAAGGATTATCAACCTTGATGCCTTGCTCTGGATCTGAACTGAACACGCGCATAAATGGATGATCTTCCACAATATAGAAGAATGCGCCTGGTTTAAGGAAATGCTCGATGACCTGCGCCCAGCGACCTAAGTCCCTCAGCCAATGCAGAACGCCATAAGAGGTGAACACGATGTCAAACTGACCTTCCAA
>DASWKT010000234.1:0-7390 GCA_036396515.1 Anaerolineales bacterium
TATCTTCAATCGTACGGTTGGAAGTGTGTTCGGCAAATGCCATCTCTCAACGCATTTGTGTTTCGGAAACTATAAGGGTCGCGCGGTGGGTCCGCGCCAATATGCGCCGATGTTCCCTGATTTTCTGGATATGAAAGTGGATGAAGTCCATCTTGA
The DNA here is from genome assembly GCA_036396515.1 of Anaerolineales bacterium. Classification (GTDB taxonomy): domain Bacteria; phylum Chloroflexota; class Anaerolineae; order Anaerolineales; family Villigracilaceae; genus Defluviilinea. Next base: position 157 of record DASWKT010000234.1, read on the forward strand.
GATGGCAAGCCGTGAATTTGCTGAGATTGAAATGATCGAAGAAATCGCAAAAGTCAAGGATGTAGCGGTTGGCATCGTGGACGTGAAAAGTTATTACATAGAAACGCCGGAAGACATTGCCAGCCGGGTACGGTTATGTTTGAAGTACGCGCCTGCTGAGAGACTTTCGTTCGCGCCGGATTGTGGCTTGAGTCAGACCGCGCGCTGGGCCGCGCGGCTCAAACTTCAGAACATGGTTGCAGGTGTAAGGATGGTGCGGAGAGAGCTGGGGTTATGATCAAACCCGTATTACAAGACGATGCCTTTCTCGAAGATGTTGACCGCGCGAAAAGTGAACCCAATAAATTGCATTTGTGGTGGCTCGGCCAGAGCGGCTTTTTAATCCAGTGGCAAAATCATCACTTATTGATTGACCCCTATCTGTCGGATTCGCTCACAAAGAAATATGGAGGCACAAACAAGCCTCACGTGCAGATGACCGAGCGCGTGATCGCGCCGGAGCAATTGGGTTTCGTGGACGTGGTCACCTCCAGCCACAACCACACCGATCATCTCGACGGGGACACGTTGATCCCGTTATTGAGAACAAATCCAGGTCTGAGGGTTCTTGTCCCGCGCGCCAATGTCAATTTTGCCGCCGAACGGTTACAGGTCTCTGCCGAGAAATTAACTCCGATTCGTGTGGGCGATGAAGCTATGAAGATCGGTCCATTTACTTTTCATGCTATTCCCTCCGCGCACGAAACACTTGAGCAGGATGAGAACGGCGATTACCGTTGTATGGGTCTAATTGTCCAGGTCGGCAACTGGACGATTTACCACAGCGGCGACTGCATCCCCTACGATGGTTTGGTTGACCGGATCAAAAAATGGAAAATAGACCTTGCTTTGATCCCCATTAATGGGCGCGACCCCGCGCGCGGGGTCGCGGGCAACTTCACCTCTGAGGAAGCCTCGCAACTTGGCAAAGAAATCAACGCGGGATTGGTCATTCCCTGCCATTATGAGATGTTTGAGTTCAACACGGTTTCCCCTCATAAGTTTGCGAAAGCCGCTGAAAAAATCGGACAGGACTATCATGTATTGAAATGCGGGGAGCGATTAGGCTTGTAAGAGAACCACCTCGATCGGTGAATCCCTGTCGATGCGAACAGGTAACTTTTCATCCAAATCAAAAGATCAAAAAATGGGTTTACTCAATAAATTAGTTTTACACTTTGGGGGTATCCCACCATTTCGAAAGCCGCCCTGCTGAGCGCAGCGGCTGATCGGTGTAGTGCGAGACATCGTTGAACAACATCAGGCGCGCACGGACAGGATCTTTGAAGTCGAGCACATTCAAGCAGGCTGGAGACTGGTCGAGACGGTCACGGTAGCCGCGTGCGTCAAAGCCAAGGAGACTGCTGATGAGTAATCTCAATGTGGCTTTGTGGGAAACAACCAGCACATTTTGGCCGCGGTGTTCCAAAACAATCTTACGAATGACAGGCAAGGCGCGGGCAATCACGTTGACACCAGCCTCACCCCCTTGAGGGGCAAATGTAAATGGGTCTTCCTCCCACGCTGCGTATTCATCGGGGAACTGTGACTCTACATCTGCCCGGCGCATGCCCTCCCAATGTCCATGATGAATCTCGCGCAATCCATCCTGATGAATGATAGGAATATTGTGCGGGGTTGCAAGGATAGTCGCTGTCTGCATCGTCCGCGTCAGAGGACTGCTATAAACTGCCGTGATTGAGTCGTCGGCCAGCCGTTCTGCCAGCCGCCCAGCTTGAAATTTTCCTTCGTCGGAAAGTTCAACGTCCACTGCTCCTGCGAATCTATCTTCGGCGCTGAGTTGGGTCGCGCCATGGCGGACCATGTAGATACGGGTTGTTTTTTGTTCAGCCATCATTTCTCCGTTTTTCCGTAAGAATCACAAGAGCGATGAACAGAGTGCATCGCCCTTATGGGAAGATTCTAATTCGTTTTGCCTTATTATCTTAAGGGCGCGCTTTACTGGCCTGGTGGTAATCCGAGATTATGCTCCAGGTGGGCGATGAACCATGTCACCACGGTCAACGTGACACCTTTACGCGCCCCAAACATCAATTTGCGCTCTACCGCGTCGAGTGGAAACGCATCCACGACAACGATGCCAGCTTCCCCATCCGCGCGCACTTCACACGAGAGCTCGGTGCGCTCGCCTAAAGTCTGTCCCAGAATGACTTTAGGGAACCTGGCTGTGAACCGGAAGTTCTCTGGAGCTGATGAGATAATATTCCCACCCAGTTTTTCGGTGACCTTCAAGGCCGCCTGATGGATGGTTTGCACATCCTTGGGATAAATTTTTTCCTGATGTTGTTCGAATGGCATATGCCACCTTCCCTTTCAACGAGTTACATTTTATGCGGTTTCGAGGCCCTCGTAGCGGACTTGCGAGAAAAGCTCCTCAATGAGCGGGCGTGAACCGACTTCCGTGCCACTCAGGCTGGCAGTCGCGGCTCCGCTGGCGACACCCCACCCCAGGGATTCTTTCAATGTGATGCCCTGTGTCAGTGCCCAGACCAGACCGCCAACCATCGAGTCACCTGCACCGATGGGGTTTTTCTCTTTTATCCTCGGGCTGTGAGTCAGCCAGGTTTCTTCGGTGGTTTGTAGGAGCGCGCCCGCTTTGCCCATCGAAACAACCACGTTTTGCGCGCCCATCTTGCGGATCTCAGTGGCGGCCGCGGCAATTTCAGCAGGCGTATCTATTGGCAGGCCAGTGAGAACATGGGTTTCTTCAGCGTTGGGTTTTACTAGATACGGCTTTTCCGCAGATCCAAGTCCCAGGGATTCGCCACTGGTGTCGAGAATCGCCTGAGATTCATGTTTGTTGAGCACCTTCACGATTCGAGCATAAAAGTCATCGGCAACGCCAGGAGGCAGACTGCCCGCCAGCACCCACCAATCACCGCGCTTTGCCAGCGAGTCGATCTTATCGAGCAGTTCCTTTTGTTTGGCGGCATCAACCAACGGGCCCTTCTCATTGACCTTGATATAGTGGTCGTGTGACTGAGTCACGATGCTGACATTCGTACGTGTTTCGCCAGGAACCCAGACAAAATCCGTTCCGATGCCCAAATTTTGCAGGCCATCCTGCAATAACTCACCTGCGCGCCCACCGAGAAAACCGATCGCGGTGCTCGAAGACCCCATGCTTTTTAGCAAGCGCGAAACGTTAAAACCTTTGCCTCCGAAATCCACACGCGACTCACTCGCTCGCAAAACGGAATCAAATTCCAGCGCGCGCACGGTCAATTCGCGGTCAACGGCGGGATTCAGTGTGAGTGTATAAATCATGCGGGCTTTTCCCACATTTTTTCGATGAGCATTTCCTCTGCCTCATTCGTCCACATTAGGTCTTCGCCCAATTTGGCGGCGACTTCGGGCAGGCGCTCTTTCAATTGCTTGAGTCCCGTCAACGGCAGATTGCGGATCTGCGGGAAGATGACGACCTTTCCCGGATATTTCCCCTCGATGACAGATACAATCGCCTCGGCTGCCGTTTCCAACCCGCCGATGGCTGCCACCGAACGACCGGGAGATAGTGTTCCAGCGACTCTGCGCTCCATCACGGAAGCCTGGTCATCGATCGTCAGGCCCGAAGTGCCGGTGTATTGCGCGTTCGAAAGATACACGTCGCTGAGATTTACTGCCCCCATCGTCCCATTGGGGACACCTGCGAAGAGCACCATCATTCCGTCTGGTTTCATGACCGTGTCGCCCTCTTCCATCAAGGCGGCAACGGGTACGCTTACAACCACATCATCCGCGCCCTGGTTCTGGGTTGCTTCCATGACGAAATCATGGAAGGATTGCTTTGAGGTATTTGGGTTAAAGAACAGGAGCTTTCGACCATGCTTCTCAGCCAAGGGATTGAACATATCTTTCAATATCTGCAAGCGCTCATCACTGATCTCTGTTGCAATGACCAGTTTTGGTCCATTCGCCAATTCGAGCGCGCGCTGGATGTGCATTTGTCCCATGGGTCCGCCCGCGCCGATAAAGACAGTCGAACCGCCGGGGCGAAGTTCACAACGGTTGCGAGCTTCACCATAAGAGGCCGCGATGTCCGTGCCGTTCGTTCCGATGAAAGCGATGTAATCATAATGAAGGCGACCAAGGTCAACCTGGGCGAGTCCATCGAGCGGTTTTGTGCCGACAAGGTTGCATGTGCCGCGGCGTGCGATAAGTCGTGCGATCTGACTCACGTCACTTGCAGAGGTTGGATTGAGGATAACAATATCATCAAAGCCGATGCCATTGGTGAATTCCTTGCCTAGTGATTCATAATCAGCGGAAGTCAAGCCATTGCGCTCGACGATTTTTGCTCCAGTAGAGGAAACCAGTCCTTTCACAGAATCAGGTACATCGGTCAGAATGATCGTGGCGGGTGAATCCAATCCGGCAGAGAATGTAAAAGAAGTTAAATCGCCTGGCTGGCCAACGATCCACATAATTCCGCCTTTTTTGGGAGTAAGGCGACGTCGTTGTGTGTATGCAGCCATCACACAGCCCCACGGTTCGAGAAGGGATGATTCAGCATATCCCATACCCTCTTCGAGAGGCAGGAGGCAGGCGCCTGTATCTGTCTTGAGAACTTCATCGCCGATCAGATGAAATTGAATCATACCACCCGGAACAGTGTAACCATATGCAGTGCTCTTGCCCTGTTGATAAATATCGGGTTGGACGGCCAGACGCTGACCCGGCTTGTAATGGTTTTGCAGGTTCTTGCCAACTTTAACAATCGTAAGCGAAACTTCATGCCCGAGGCGCGTGGGATCAACAGCCAGATTGCGATTATAGAGTTTGGGGTGGCTGCCTCCCTGTTTAAGTATTTTTACATCCGAGAAACACACGCTGACAGTATCAATACGCACCAGCAATTGATCATCGTTGGGTTCGGGAATAGAAAACGGTTCAGGTTCGCCGTCGCGTCCGAAGTTTTCGAGACCGGGGCCATAAAGATTCCATGACCATGATTTTTCGGGGATGTTGTAATTCAACTTACGATAGGCTTGATATTTTTCGCCCATGAGATTTTCCTTTCGATTCGATGTAGGGGAGACCCGTGAATTCCTTGCCATAGATTTTGTATGAGCAACACCGCGCTGAGATTTTTTGAACCACGGAGACACTGAGTCACAGAGTTTTTTATTTCTTTTTCTCAGTGTCTCCGTGACTTTCCTGGCACTGCCCGTGATTTGCTATACTCCCCGGCATGGTCGAGGACCACGCCCGGGTCAGGTGTTCGCTTCGCCGCGCAGCGGCAAGTGCAGGTGAGCAAATCAGGCAGATGTGTGGATACGTTTTCGAGTCTAAGAAATATCCAGAGTTGATTAGCCAAGATGCTTTTTGACCCGTTCGCGCACTTCCTGCGCGGTGGAACAATTCAACGCTTCGCGTACCAGTGGTTGCAGTTCAGAGATTTTGAGTGAGCGGACCTGCGCTTTGACGGTTGGAATTGAGGGAATGCTAACGCTTAATTCGTCCATACCCAGCCCAAGCAGAATCGGGATCGCGGCCGCGTCGGAACCGAGTTCGCCGCAGATGTCGGCGCGCTTGCCGTGTTTGTGGGCGGCGTCAATCGTCTGGGCAATCAAGCGCAGGACAGCAGGATGCAGGCCGTCATGTTTGGAAGCAAGCGCAGAGTTACCGCGGTCCATGGCCAGCGTGTATTGGGTCAGGTCGTTGGTGCCGATAGAGAAGAAATCAATTTCAGGGGCGAACACATCGGCCATCAGCGCCGCGGAGGGGACCTCGATCATAATGCCGATTTGCACAGGCGGCGCATCCAGTTCGCGGCGCAGCTCTTCAATTACAGCACGCGCCTGTCGCAGTTCCGTAATATCACTGACCATCGGGAACATGATGCGCAAATTCCCATACGGCGCAGCGCGCAGGATGGCGCGTAACTGTTCACGGAATAGCTCTGGTCGATTCAAGCAAAGACGAATGCCGCGCTCGCCAAGGAACGGATTCAATTCTGTCTTGAGCTGAATATACGGCAAAGGTTTGTCGCCACCGATATCCAACGTGCGGACGATCACTGGCAATGTCTTCATTGTCTCTGCAATTGCGCGATACACGCTGTACTGCTCATCTTCGCTAGGCGCGGTGGTGCGTTCCAGGAAAAGGAATTCCGTGCGCAGGAGGCCAATCCCATCCGCGCCCATATGCAAGGCTTCGGCCGCGTCCGCAATCGAACCGGCGTTGGCGGTGACATCGACGCGCTGGCCATCCTGTGTAACGGCGGGTAATGAAGCCTGCTCCTGTGCAAAACGCCGATAGTCGAGCCAGCGGCGTTGCGCCAGTTTTGCCCGCTCCAATACGTCCGCAGCGGGATTAACAGTCAAAGTGCCATCATTGCCGTTCAATATAACGGGTGTCTTTTCCTCCAACGCCAGCATGGACTCGTCCACCCCGACGATGGCAGGCAGTCCAAGCGCTCGCGCCAGGATCGCAATGTGGGAAGTCGGTCCACCTTCTACGATGGCGAAACCCAGTACACGTTGTGTGTCAAAGGAGGCAGTATCCGAGGGAGACAATTCACGCGCAACCACAACGACTGGCGTGGTCGGCATGGAAGCACCGTTTTCGCTGAGTCCCAACATCAGGCGTAGAACGCGCTTCCCCACATCACGTAGATCAGCAGCGCGCGCCGCGAGCAGAGGGTCGTTGAGCGCAGCGATTACGGCGGCATGCTCATCAATGGTGGCTTTCCATGCTTTGATAGGACTTTGTCCAGTATTTATGCGTGCCTGCACGGCCTCGAGCAATTCGGGGTCATCCAAGAGTTCGCTGTGCGCTTCGAAAATAGCGGCCTCAGCTCCCAGTTTTTTACCGGTCATTTGCTGGTGAAGTTCAGCGAGTTGCGCCTTCGCGGCGGTCAATGCTTCGGCCAAATCCATCTGGCCATTGGCAGAAAGCGTTTCGAGTTTATCAAGATCGAATTCAACTTGCTGGAAATGGAAGATCGGCCCCACTGCAATACCAGGCGCGGCGCCCACTCCCCTGATCACACCGGGTTCGAGGGTCTCGGCTGGCTGTGGAATTTCCACGGGCGCTTCAGCCTTGGCTGGAACTGATCCCGCTTCGGCAGGGGAGTCATTATCCCCAAGTCCCGCGAGGATGGCCGCTTCAATTTCGGCGATTGCTTTTTCCTCATCCACGCCATTGGCCTGGACTGTGATGTCACTGCCAG
>DASWKT010000235.1:0-4570 GCA_036396515.1 Anaerolineales bacterium
GACCCGCGCAACAAAACCCTGTTCCTTTCCCAGGGGGTTGCAAACAGCCCATCGGTAGCTGCAGTAGCAATTGCCGCGCATGAGCTCGGTCATGCCTTGCAGGATGCTGAAGAATATTTTCCGATGAAGATCCGCTCCGCGCTAGTGCCCGCTGTCAATATAGGCTCGAACCTTGGATGGTTCCTCATCATCATCGGGCTTGTCCTGAACTGGACACAACTGGCCTGGCTGGGTGTAATCGTCTTTGCAGGTGGAGCGCTGTTTGCACTGGCAACTTTGCCTGTGGAGTTCAACGCCTCAGCGCGGGCAAAAGAGTTGCTCTACTCAACAGGCATTATCCAATCGGAAGAGGAACGGCGCGGGGTCAACCAGGTGCTCAACGCGGCCGCACTCACGTACGTAGCTGGTCTTGTCACCGCCATCCTACAACTACTCTATTACGTTTTCCTGGTAGGTGGAAGGCGCAGAGATTAGCTCGGTATGTGGTGCCAAGGCGCCACTACTCGACCAGCGAACTACCAATTACACCCGCGAGTTTTTCGCGGGTGTTTGTGTATAATTTTCCCATTATGCGGAAAATCATCGTCGTCCTTATACTCTTCCTTGGCGCCGCTTTTGTCTATCTAAGCTTTGGGGAATTAGAGAGCATCTTACGAACACTCCGGCAAGGAAACTTCTGGTTCGTTTTACTGGGCCTCCTGATCCAGTTTGGATGGATCTTCGTAACAGGCTTAACTTATCTCTCGATTTTTCGCCTGCTTGGTTTGCGTGGAACAGGTCTTAAACTTTCACTTCTGGCTACGGCCGCAAACTTCGTCAACATCGTGGCACCCAGTGGGGGCATGGGAGGAGTTGCAGTTTTCATTACCGATGCAAACCGCAATGGACAAGCACCCGGTAAGGCGCTGGTTGCCACGGTGTTATATCTCTTCCTCGATTACGTTGCCTTTACGTGTGTTTTGACTTTAGGATTGATCGTCCTCTTTCGTCGCAACAACCTCGACCTGGGTGAGATTGCAGCCTCAGTGCTCATGCTTTGCATCGCTGCAGGTCTTGGGTTTCTTCTCTATCTCGGCTCACGTTCAGCAAATTTACTGGGGAACACTCTGGCACGCATGGCACGGCTGATTAATCGCGCTGCAAAACCCTTTCTTCATCGTGAGTATCTGAGCGAAGCGCGCGCCCATGAATTTGCTCACGAAATGGCGGCTGGACTCAAATCCCTGCCTGAGAAGCCACGCAGCCTGGTCATTCCCATCTTAGGTTCTTTTGCAAACCAGGCTCTACTGATCGGTGTGCTTCTATCCACCTTCCTGGCTTTCAAGGTTCCATTCTCTGCCGGGACACTGATTGGAGGTTTTGCCATCTCCTATCTATTCCTGATCGTTTCCCCCACACCGGCAGGAATCGGTATCGTGGAAGGGATTATGCCGCTGGCGCTTTCTTCGCTGCATGTTCCCTGGAGTCAGGCGGTGATTATCACGCTTGCCTATCGTGGTATCACGTTCTGGGTTCCGTTGGGATTTGGCGCAGCTGCGTTTCGAATATTGAATGTGGGAAAGAAAGCCGAATAAAATACAGCTATGCCTCTCGCTTCTCTTTTGGATTTCTGGAAACGTGACCGCGATACCGCGCCCAATCTTGTCGCCTGGCGGACTCTGCCACCGCGCCCCGCGCAAACGCATCCCTTCCCGGATGATCTGCCCGCTCCCGTTAAACAGACGCTGATCGCTTCCGGGATCCACACCCTCTACTCTCACCAATTTGAAGCCTGGACGAACGCACGCGCCGGAGAGAACACCATTCTCTCTACAGGCACGGCCAGCGGAAAAACGCTGGCCTATAACCTGCCGGTTCTTGCTTCCTTATTAGCAGACTCTGATGCCCGCGCGCTGTATCTCTTCCCCACAAAGGCCCTCGCGCAGGATCAACTTTCCACACTGGGACGCTTGAACGTTCAAGCCTTCGAACGATTAAACGTGCCAACTGCCATTTATGACGGCGACACCCCCCAAAAAGACCGTTCTGCCATTCGCAGGAACGCTCGGATTGTGTTATCCAATCCCGATATGCTTCACACGGGCATCCTGCCACATCATACCAACTGGAGCGACTTCTTCACCAACCTGCGCTTCGTCGTCGTAGATGAGATGCACACCTATCGCGGCGTGTTCGGCTCGCATGTTGCCAACGTCATCCGCAGGCTCAAACGTGTCGCGAATTTTTATGGCGCGAAACCGCAATTCATCCTGGCCTCCGCAACCATTGGAAACCCAAAAGAACTCGCTGAACGTCTTATTGAGGAGCCTGTTCATTTAATCGACACCGACGGATCGGCGCGTGGACCGCGTCACTTCATTATCTATAACCCACCCCTCACAGATGAATTTCTAGGTTTGCGAAAATCATCCCTGCTCGAAGGCGTGCGGCTTGCACAGGATCTGTTAGATCAGGATGTGCAAAGCGTTGTGTTTGCGCGCTCGCGCAGGAGTGTTGAGATTATCCTCCGTTATCTTCAGGAAAACCAATCTCCAGTCTCCAATCTTTCCGCTCCGCTCATCACTTACCCATTACCAGTGAGGGGTTACCGCTCCGGCTACCTCCCCACCCAACGCCGCGAGATCGAAAAAGGACTACGCGATGGCACAGTCAAGACCGTTGTGGCGACGAACGCGCTTGAATTGGGAATCGACATCGGCGGGCTGGGCGCGGCGATCCTCGTCGGCTACCCAGGCACCGTCGCTTCAGCGAGGCAGCAAGCAGGCCGCGCGGGACGCGGTCTTGAGTCCGCTGTGGCTTTAATGGTCGCATCGGCAAGCCCGATTGACCAGTTCCTCGCACATCATCCCGAATATTTCTTTGAGCGTTCGCCCGAGCAGGCGCTGGTCAACCCGGATCATTTGTTGATCCTGCTGGAGCATTTGCGTTGTGCAATGTTCGAACTGCCGTTCCAAAAAGGCGAGGGCTTTGGCGCCTTGCCGGGCAGGATGGTTGAAGAGTATTTGCAGTTTCTCGTCGAAAATAACGAAGCGCACGAATCGTCGGATAAATTTTTCTGGATGTCAGATCAATACCCCGCCGCGAACATTTCACTGCGCTCCGCATCACCTCAAGGCGTGGTGCTGCAGGCGACAATGGATGATAGACCACAGACAATCGGAACGGTGGATGGCGAAAGCGCGCTGTGGATGGTTCATCCCGGCGCGATCTATTTGCATGAAGCGCAATCCTTTTTTGTAAAGGAATTAAATCTCGACGAACACATTGCCCGCCTTCATCCCGTCGAAAGTGACTACTACACCGAGCCGTTGCGCAGCACAGAAGTGACGGTGCTTTCTAAATCTGCAAATGAACCTGTGCGCAGTGCTGAGAAAAAATGGGGCGAACTCCAAGTGACCACTCAAGTGACGGGCTTTCGTAAACGCCGCTGGTACACGCATGAGAATCTGGGAGAAGAGCCGCTGGACTTGCCTCCCACCGATCTGCAAACAACTGGTTATTGGGTTTCGCTCTCCGAAGAGACGGTCTCGCAGCTGCGCGAAGCCGGAGCCTGGACCAACGACCCGAACAACTACGGCCCGGACTGGCCCAGGATCCGCGACCGCGTCCGGGCACGCGATAAATACATATGCCAGGTCTGCGGCGCGCCCGAAACAACGCGCCAACATGACGTGCATCACAAGACTCCCTTCCGCGCTTTTAGGGCTCCCGATGGATCGCCAGAGCTGTCACAGGCAAATCGACTTGAAAATCTGACAACGCTCTGCCCATTCTGCCATCACAAAGTGGAACAAAACGTACGCATGCGCAGCGGGCTTGCTGGTCTGGCGTACGTGCTCGGCAACCTCGCACCCTTATTCCTGATGTGCGATATCGGTGACCTGGGTACGCACGTCGAACCCGTCGAAAACCAAACTTTCGGCCAGCCGACGGTTGTGCTGTACGATTTCGTCCCAGCAGGTATTGGCTTCAGCCAGAAACTATTCGAAATGCACGATGAATTGATCGCCCGCGCCCTCGAGCTCGTGAGCGAATGTGCTTGTGCAGACGGTTGTCCCTCGTGCGTAGGGCCCGGAGGCGAGAATGGGGCTGGGGGTAAGCAGGAAGCTCTAGAGATATTGAAAGAACTGACAAGCGGCTATTAGCCATTTGCGTCTATAATTACGAAAATCGTGATGTAAAAAGCAGGCCTCACTGGCTGGGATCGAACATGCTATACTTACAAGCAAGGAGAACGATATGACCCAGTTAGAGTTAGTCATCTCTGAAATCGAAAAGCTTTCACGCGCCGAACAGAGCCAATTTGCGGCGTGGATATTGGAAGAATTACATTCCGAACAACGCTGGTCGAAATCCTTTTCAAAATCCAGCAATATATTGTCACCCCTCGCGGATGAAGCGTTGGAGGAGCATAAGGGAAAGAAAACCAAAAGACTTGACCCCGATTCTTTATGAACTCCCACACCACGGATAGGTTTCGGAAAGCCTTTGTGGAATTGCCTGCCGACGTTCAAAGACAAGCGCGGCGGGCATCGTCTTTTTATAGAGAATCATCATCATCCAAGTTTAC
>DASWKT010000236.1:0-1811 GCA_036396515.1 Anaerolineales bacterium
AACATGCCTACGGAAGAGACCTTTACATTGCCTGATCGTCATCGCGCCGATGGTACCGTCACTGCGACCTTTCCTCTCAGCTATGGCGGTACCTTGATCGAGGATTTCAGTGTAACCTTTGAACACGGCAGGATTGTCAAAGTTAATGCAAGGAAAAACGAAGCAATCCTGCAAAAGCTGATTGACACCGATGAGGGGTCGAAGCGTCTCGGAGAAGTTGCGCTGGTCCCTGCCAGCTCCCACATCGCCAGGCGCGGCCACCTCTTCTACAACACACTTTTTGATGAGAATGCATCCTGCCACATTGCCATCGGGCGCGCCTACCGTTTCACACTTACTGGTGGCGAAGAGTTGAACGACGAAGAGTTTGTTGCGGCCGGTGGTAACGTCAGCCTCAATCACGTCGACTTTATGATCGGATCCCCGCAAATGGACATCGATGGCATCCGCGAGGATGGCACGCGTGAACCCGTCATGCGCCATGGTGAGTGGGCATTTGATGTGTAAGTAAAGTTAGAAAGTATAGTAGAGAGCCTCCTCGTGAGGCTCTTTTGATTCTTAGAACATCTGTTATACTATTGAGATCGCCCAAGGAAAATCGGAATGGCGACAAAGAAACAAGGATTAGCAACATGGCCGCCAGATGGCCGCGCTTCGCAACCAAAGCAGCCTCCGCCGCATTGCTCGGGCTCGGGTATGGATTTACAGCGTTGGCTACAAACCTTCCACTATTTGTGATCAGCGTCGCCATCTGGACTTTAGGTGAGATCGGGGCAACATCCGTTGCACCCGTCATTATTGCAGACCTTGCACCTTTGGAATTACGCGGGTTATATCAGGGCATCTTTGGGGCAGCGTGGGGACTGGCGTTTTTTATCGGCCCCCTGGCAGGTGGCTGGACTTATGAGAATCTGGGAAGCAATGTGCTCTGGGCCGGTTGCCTGGTATTGGGATTCGTGCTTGCGCTTTGCTATCTAGCTCTGGGCGCGCCGGCCAAACGACGCATGGCACAACAGTCTCGCACTTCTTCAGCCAATTAAAGCTGTCCGCTGGGAAGGTATAATCATCCCATGCCAGAAAACGAGCCTCTGCCTCTTGATTTCGATGAACTGCTTGCCGCAGAATACGACTACATCGCGCAAACTGCAAATCAGGCACATGAAGATCGGGCACGCGTGTCATCTTTTTATCTCATTGCCGTTGGGTCTCTACTTGCCGCAATGTTTGGTACACAGCTATTCGACCCGGGATTTTATTCAAAGACGGTGAATCTCATGTTTGGCGGGCTGTTCGTCCTGCTGACATTGCTCGGAAGCTCCACCATTATGCAATTGGCACGTCTACGCGCCGCCTGGTATGAATCCGCGCAGGCGATGAACCAGCTCAAGGATTTCATGGTGAGTCAAAATAAAAGCCTTGCCAAAGCATTTCGCTGGACAACAAACACGCTTCCACCCAGATACAAAACAGCCAGTGTTTCATATTATCAGGCTCTCGAAGTTGCTCTGATCGGCGGGCTGATGTTCGGTGCGGCAACATTCTTCCTGCAACAGGCATTCTTTCCCATCAACTTGCTGACTTGGATTGTGTCCACCATATCCGGCCTAAGTATGATCTACCTCCAACTCTATATTTACAAACGCTCATTGAAGTAATATGCCCCGCATTTACGCCAATGAGTCACCCGCGCTTCAGCGTCTGCCAGAATACAAATGTGATAATCATTGGATCCACACCTTCCTGCGTGCAACAAAACTGGGACACATCGGTTCCTCGCGGGATGATCAGCCCTTTCTGTATCCAAGCACATT
>DASWKT010000237.1:0-16265 GCA_036396515.1 Anaerolineales bacterium
GAATGGGATGATTATTGAGCTTAATGAGACGAACAATACAGCTTCAGATACGGTGACAGTTCTTGTGCCAACTGCTACACCGACTAACACACCCACAGACACTCCTACAAACACGCCAACCAATACATCCACGAACACACCCACAAACACTCCTACAAATACTTCAACAAGCACACCTACCGATACTCCAACAAATACGTCTACGAACATACCAACTGATACGCCAACTGCAACCAGCACAGCGACGAGCACCTCTACCAGCACTCCGACGGATACACCGACAAATACTGCAACCACAACGGTTACTCCGATTTCGACAAGTACACCCACACCCACCCCCGATTTGTTCGATCCGCCTTTCGGTATAAAGACCTTTGACGAATCCGGTTTTCCGACCCTGCAATGGACAATGGTCTGGATCAACAACTCTAATACTGTCGCGGTCAACGTTGTTGTTTCGGATGGCATACCAGTTGGCACAACCTATATCTCCAGCGGCGCCTCAAGTGGATTCCCCGTACCAGCCGGCGCGCCGGCTGGCTCAACCAATATTGGCGTCTCCTGTACAGATACTTCCGCCGTCACGACGACCACCCTGTGTTACTACGAGGGTCCCACAGGAGCCTTCCCACGTGGACGTATTATCTGGGCAGGTATGCTTGGCCCCGATAATGGAGCGACGGGACCCGCCATCGCCGATGACGAGATTACCATCGTTTTCAACCTCAATGCAAATGATGGTATCACCAGTGTTCAGAACCGGGCTGTGGTTGACTCCGATTTGAATGGCGATGGCGACACTATAGATCCCGGGGAGCAACAGGTTGCCGCAACAAGCGCTACTTGGCGAGCCAGTCCGGTACAGCTCCCTGCTACCGGCTTTGAGCCGAATGTAGTCACGGACCTAAGTAATATGCTGCCTGAAACCTATATTCAGACTGGTGGTATCAGGGTTGAGATTCCATCACTAGGAATTAATATCCCCATTGTAGGCGTGCCGTTAAAGAATGGGGTCTGGAATGTTGCCTGGTTGGGCAAGCAAGCCGGATGGTTGGAAGGCAGCGCATTCCCATCCTGGAACGGGAATAGCGTGCTCACCAGCCACGTCTATTTATCCAATGGGCTGCCCGGTCCGTTTGTCAATTTGAGCAAGCTCAAGTTTGGAGATGCAGTTATTATCCATGCTTTTGGACAGAAGTATGTATTTGAAGTGCAGACCAATACCTTGGTTGAAGCGAATGATCCGTCTGTGCTCAAACACGAAGAAAAACCCTGGTTGACACTTCTGACTTGTAAGGAGTACGATGAAAGGATGAATGCTTATCGGAAGCGCGTGGTGGTGCGGGCCGTACTTCTGAAGGTGGAATGGGAATAGAACCCCTTACATAATAGACGGCCTTCCCACTTGGCGGCCGTCTTGATTCCGTCATTTGGTTGCGACCAGTGAAAGGAATTTTTTTACAAGAACCGGGTCGAAGAGTTGCCCGGCTTCCTGTTCAAGAAAATCCGTGACATCTTTTGGGGGCAAGGCCTTGCGGTAGGGCCGGTCACTGGAGAGGGCATCCCACACATCCACAATTGCGAAGAGACGTGCAAAGAGAGGAATATCTTCACCTTTGAGCCCATGAGGGTATCCACTGCCATTCCAGCGCTCATGATGATAATAGGGGATGATCAATGCCTGATTGAGATAACTGATCGGCGAGAGCATTTGATATGCATACTGCGGATGTTTGCGCATCACTACCCACTCTGCCTCCGTTAAAGGACCGGGCTTTTGTAGGATCTCATCCGGGAGCCCCATCTTGCCCATATCGTGTAGCAAGGCACCGCGTCGGATGTGTACGATTTCTTCGTCTGTGCATCCGAGTTCACGCGCCAGCCTGACGGTCATTTCAGTGACGCGCTGGGTGTGCCCCTCTGTTTCGCGGTCGCGCAGGTCAAGTGCCAGCACCCAGCCCTCGATCGTTCGATCGTAGGCCTCCTGAAGGTCATTATGAGCATTTTGAAGCGCTACCTGGGCCTCCTTGCGTTCAGTAATATTGCGTGAGGAGGCCTGGATTTCCATTGCTTTGTTTTTCTGATCATAGATGATCCGTGCGGTGGTCTCCAGCCAGACGTATTCATTATTTTTGTGACGGGCACGATAGGGAATGGCCGCGGTCGGATCATCCCAACTGGAGGATGCCAGTAACCCAAGCAGGTGTTCTGCATCGCTCGGGTGAACAAAGGAAATGAGAGGCTGGCCAATCAGCTCCCCTGGATCATAGCCCAATAAAGTATGACAGGCTGGCGACACGTAAAGAAATTTGCCTTCCGTGTCGTGCCGCGAGATCATGTCGGATGAATTTTCGGCGAGCAGGCGGAACTGCGCTTCCCTCTCGGCAAGTGCATTTTGCATATGTTCCTGCTGCAGGAGGGTCTTCCATTGTTGAATGGCGCGCTCTGCAATGTGTGGCATATCGGTCATCGATTCGGATGACTTGATGATGTAGTCCAGTGCTCCGGCCTTTATAGCTTCCACAGCATTTCGCTCACTCCCGTAGCTGGTCATAATGATAACAGGAGGAGCGGAAGTGTTATGTTCTTCAATGAGAAGTTCACTGCTGTCACCATCCGGCAGTCGCCAGTCTGCAATGATAAGGGTGGGTTTGGAATCCTTTATATGGGCGCGCGCCTCTTGCAGGGTGTGCGCTACGGTGAGCCGTGATTGATCACCCCGGTCTTCGAATGCGCGTTGGATCAACTCTGCGTGAGCAGGGTCGTCTTCAATTAGAAGAATATGGATCGAATCATCCATCATGGGAAACGTCCGGATCAGGCATCATCTTTGGGTCGAGAGTCCAGTTTTTTATTCCCTGGGCTCAGGATTGGTGTTCCACCCCAGCCAGTAGAAGCCCAGGTCATCCATCAGCTTCCTGAATTCTTCGAACCCTACTGGTTTCACAAGATAACTATTGGCGTGATTATAGTAGGCCCGTGCTACATCCTTCTCTGCTTCTGATGTGGTCAAAACAACGACGGGAATGGTCTTAAGATCATTATCCTCCTTGATTGCTTTGAGCACATCAATGCCATCCACGCGCGGCAGGCGCAGATCCAGCAGAATCACATGAGGGCGCGGGTTTGCGTTGAGATCGGAATACTCCCCGCGCTGAAACAGGTAGTCCAGGGCCGACTGACCATCTAGAAAGTGGCGCACTTGATTTGCGATCTGATGTTCCTGCATGGTCCGAATGACCAGTTCAGCATGATCCACATTGTCTTCGATCAGCATGACGAAGACCGAATCTCCAACCATTTAATACTCCTTGCCTGTCACAATTGGTGATGTGATTTTAACAGGATTTTGTATTTCAACCGAGCTTTGTTAACCATCTGACAGCCAGATGATGGCGATTGGACCCAGTGGATTTAGGCGCCCAACCTCCTTAACTCATGATTTGCAGATAATTTCTCATGTTATAATTTCTTCATTCAGCACCGTACTTTCAAATTGGAGGATGTTCTATGGAAATCACGGTTCAAGAGTTCAAGCATTGCGACATGATCAAAGTCAAAGGTCGTGTGGATAGCGCCACGGCTCCTCGAATGGCGCAGGCCCTCGAAGCCGCCAACGATGGCGGCAAGTATAAGTTGGTTGTGGACATGAGTGAGTTGGAGTATATGTCCAGCGCCGGTTTTCGTGCCCTCCTGGGAGCCCAGCGCAATAGCAGACGCTACAATCGTGGCGAGGTCGTTCTGGCATCTGTGCCTGATCGGATCCGCGAGGCGCTTGAGTTGGCTGGTTTTACCGAACTCTTCAAAACGTTTGATGATCCTCTCTCAGCCGTCGGTCATTTTTAGGGGATGCCTTCCAGGCCGCAATGATCACATTCATTGACAGGAAGGAGGTCGCCTTCCACCGCGTATAGCTGAGGCGGCTTCTAAATTACCGGATGCAGACTGTTCAATTCGCCGCGAAATTTGAGTTTCTCGACGAGATTCGCGACTTTGTGGGCAAGATCGCGCGCGAAAGCGGCTTCGGCGATAAGGATGTATATAACATCCAGCTCGCAACAGATGAAGCCGCTTCGAATATCATTGAGCACGCCTACGAAAACAGATCAGATGGGGTGTTGGAATTATCATGTGGGGTTCAGGGTGACATGATCAAAATTATTCTCACCGATCACGGCGAACCCTTTGACCCCTCAGTGATCCCGCTGCCCGACCTGAAAGCAGATCTCTCCGAGAGGAAAATTGGGGGACTGGGTATTTTCCTCATGCGCAAGTTGATGGATGAAGTCCACTACGAATCCAAAGCCGATAAAAGCAATACGCTTACGATGATCAAGCGCCAGAGGTAGACGGCATGACAGCCGCTTCCCGTTCTCCGCTTTTGTCAGATTGGCGCGACATGGCAAGCTTTGGGGAACAGATTGTCAGTGCCAGCTCCCTTACCGCGCAATATGACCGCATTATTGCAGTGGTTTCAAATCTGGTGGAAGGGGACATAAATATTTGGCTTCAGGAGAATTTGTTCCGCCTGCCGAATTTGGAGGAGGGTCCTCTTTTCCCTGAGCAACCCTCGTTGCAGGGAATGCAGCGCGCCTTGAAGACTGGTAAGGTAAGCACCAAACGGAAGAGAAGCAGGAACAGCGTTTCTCCCGCAACCTGGGCCGCGGTCCCGATTGTAGAGCAGGGAATAGTACTGGGAGCTTTACAAGTCAGCCGGGCGAAGGGGCCCGAATTCAAGCAGGATGAACTTGACCTGCTGGAAAGACTGGCCGGTGTGATTGCCGTCAGTTTGATCGCATCTCATCGCCTCGCGGTGGAACGCTTCAGGCTTAATCAATTGAATCTCGTGCGTGAGGTCAGCGCGCAGATTGCGAATGTATTGAAGGTGGATGAACTTGCCAGCCGCGTGACCGAACTTATCCAGCAGACATTCCACTATTATTACGTTGCCTTTTTTACATTGAGGCAAGGTTCAACATCCTTGCGCTTCCGCTCAAGTGCCATGGCTCCTGGAACAGGCAAACGCAAGGCGAAGGTCGCTTTGAGGGTGGAACTCGGCCAGGGTTTGATTGGGCAGGCCGCCGCTGAGGGAGAACGCACCCTTGTTGAGGATGTCAGGCAGGATCCCCGTTACCGCTTTGTCGATAGTCTGCCGGAAACGCGTTCGGAGGTCGTCCTCCCACTCAAAATAGGAGAGCGCGTGCTGGGTGTGCTGGATATACAGAGCGACCAGGTGCGTGCGTTCCATCCCAACGATTTGTTGATCCTGAATGCCCTGGCGGATACGATCGCGCGCGCCGTGGAAGGTGCCCGTCTTTATAGTGACCTGCGCCGCCGCGCCGAACAACTGGCGTTAGTCGCTGAAGTGAGCAAAAGCGTTAGTTCTTCGCTTGAATTGACCACTCTGATGAATAACGTTGCCACGCTCATCCATGAACGATTTGGTTATCTATATGTTCATCTGTTCACGGTGCATCTTAACCGGCGGCTGATCGAATATCAGGCAGGGAGTGGTACACGCAGCAAGGACTTGGAAGGCTACACTCTGCCGCTCGACGATCCTGGAGGCATTATTCCATGGGTGGCGCGAGAAGGAAAGGTTGTCCTTGCGAACGATGTGAAGAAAGATAAGCGTTATCGTACCTCGCCGCTTCCGCCGGAAAATACGCGTTCCGAACTTTGTGTCCCGCTTCTTTATGGGGAGGAGGTGGTTGGTGTGCTCGATATTCAATCTGACAAGCGCAACGCCTTTACGGAAGATGACCGCCTGATCTTCGAAGCGATTGCCGATAATATCGCGACCGCCATACACAACGCGGATTTGTATCGTTCCGAGCAGTGGCGGCGGCAGGTGGCGGATGGTCTCCGTGAAGTGTCGGGTTTGGTCTCAGCAGACGCAGGCGTGGACGATGTGCTGGAAGCCATCCTCTCGGAATTGGATCGTAACCTGCCTGTTGATATTTCGGCGATCTGGTTGTTGGAAAATGATGATTTATATCTTGCTGCCTGTCATAATTGCGATGAAGATCTGCTTGAGCAGGCATTCTACGATTCGCCAGATTCCTACGAAAGGTTGATGGGCGCGCTGTATTCGGATGAGCCGCTCTTAAGAAAGCCATCCGACCCAATCTGGATCACAGGTCTAGTGGCCGGTTTCGAGCAGGATTATTCGGCTCTGGCTGTGCCCCTACGTGTTGGCGATCAGCCATACGGAGTGATCACGCTCGCCCACAGCACGCCCGGCAGATATGGCCATGAAGCTCAAGCCATGACTACGACCTTCGCGAGCTATGCCGCGGTCGCCATCGAGAATGCGCGCTTATACGATGCCGCGCAGGAGCAGGCGTACGCCTCGGCGGCTTTGTTACAGGTCGCGCAGGCAGTCGTGAGCCTGAACGATGTCGATGAAATTCTCGGAACGATCATTCGCGTCCTGCCAATCCTTGTCGGCGTGCAACGCGCCGTGCTCTATCAATGGGATAGTGAAAAGGATGTCTTCCGTCCCTCCCAGCAATATGGTCTTGCTGAGGAAGATGAGCAGGTTTTCTGGAGTCGCTCCTTTGCGCCCGGCGAATTTGCCTTCCTTGATTCCTGTCGCGGTGCGACTGGACTGATGGCCTGTCAACTTAATGAAGGACGCGGTTTACCTGCATGGCTTGCGCTTGATCCAAGCCAAGAGGTCAATCTTGGCAATCCGGGTGCGTTCCTGTTCGCGGTTCCCATTGCAATCAAGGACGATCTCTATGGCGTAATGCTTATCGAGGAGGCTCCAGGCGGATTGCGTTTTCGTGCTCGGCGGCTTGAGATCATCACAGGCATCGCGCAGCAGGCGGCGCTTGCCATTCAAAACGACCTCCTGCAAAACGAGATGGTCGTGCGCGAACGCCTCGAAACTGAGATACAGTTGGCGCGCCAGATCCAGCAAACGTTCATACCCGAATCGTTGCCGCAATTTCCGGATTGGGAGCTCGCCGCACGCTGGAAGACAGCCCGGCAGGTGGGCGGTGACTTCTATGATGTATTTGACTTACCGCATAAGCGGCTCGGACTGTTCATTGCGGACGTTGCCGACAAGGGCGTACCCGCCGCCCTCTTCATGGCGCTCACGCGGACCCTGGTACGTGCTGCCGTTATCGAAGCCGACTCTCCCGCTGAGGCATTGAAACGCGTCAACGATCTGTTGATCCCGGATACCAAGCAGGGTATGTTCGTGACTGCTGTGTACGCAGTGCTCGATATGGACAAAAACGAATTGACCTACGTCAACGCGGGACACAACCCGCCGTTGTGGATCAAATGTGATGGCGGGGTGGAACGTCTGACCCGCACAGGCGTTGCCCTAGGCGCAGCAGAGGATTTGAAGTATGAGCAGCGCACGATTCCACTTCAAGCCAACGACAGCATCCTGCTCTACACGGACGGCCTAACCGAATCCTTTAACCTGGATGGCGAATTCTTCGGCGAACCACGCCTTATGGAGGCGATCGCTGCCAATCAATGTGCTTCCGCATCCGACCTGTTGGATGTCGTTGAGAAATCCCTGCTCAATTTTGTGCAGGATATGCCCCCCGCCGATGACCTGACGATGCTGGTGTTGCGACGCGTGTGATAAAATCCCGATTAACCATGGACACAAAAACATTACTCAAGACCCGTCGCAGGGAAATCCTTGAGATTGCTGCCCGCAATGGCGCGGTCGATGTGCGCGTCTTCGGTTCCGTAGCACGTGGTGACGATAGGCTGGATAGCGACATTGATTTTCTGGTAAACCTTGAATCTGGGCGCAGTCTGCTTGATCTAGCTCGGCTATTGCGTGAACTGAATACGTTATTGGATCATCCTGTGGATGTGGTAACAGAAGCGGGGTTACGTCCACGTATAAAGTCACAAGTGTTAAGAGAAGCCCGTCCGTTATGAGAGGTGAACGCGAGCGGCTGCTGAATATTCTCGAGGTAATTGAACGCATCGAGAAATATGCCGGAGAGGGGAAAGATACTTTTGAAGCAGATGAACTCATACAAACCTGGATAGTCGATCATATTACTATTATTGGGGAAGCTTGCCGCACCTTGCCTGATGATTTTCAGGCAACGTATTCAAACGTGCCTTGCGCAGATATTGTCGCGATGCGCAATATTCTTGTCCATCATTACTTCGGGATCGATACAGATGCTGTCTGGTCGGTGGTTGAGCGTGACCTGCCTGAGTTGAAATTGCATATCCAAACGATCTTAAAAGGTCTGTGAAATCCCTGCTCAATTTTGTGCAGGATATGCCCCCCGCAACGACCTGACGATGCTTGTGTTGAGACGCGTATGATAAAATGAAAATGTCACACTCGGATTGATGTAAAGAGGTATCCTATGGCTGTTACAACTTACGAAGGTGTTGTAGAAAAAGGCAAAATCCGCCTGAAATCAGATGTGAAATTGCCGGAGAATATAAAAGTGTATGTTGTTGTCCCTGAGTTGCAAATCGAGAAAAAGAAAACTGCTCGTGTTTTAACACCGCGCTTGGTTCACCGTAAACAAGCCTCCGATTTCAAAATGAAGGTGAGCAAAGAGTAAGTGCATGCCGAAATATGATGCTGAGAAGTTTGACCCGCCCGCGCCAGTTGCCTTCGTAACTTTACGAAACCCCGCAACTGGCGTTTCGTTATCTGATGTGCCGATGCTGTTAGATACAGGCGCCGATATTACTTTTTTACCAAGCCGATACTTGGAGGATTTGGATATTGAGCCCGACAATGATAAGATCTACGAAGTCCAAGGTTTTGATGGGGATTCAAAGCTTGTTCGTATGGCTGAACTTGAATTGATTTTCCTGAGGAGGAAATTTGCGGGCCAATTCTTATTGGTTGACGAGCCTGTCGGAATTCTTGGCAGAAACATTCTAAATCAAGTCCCAATCTTGTTTGATGGCCCGCGTGCAAAGTGGGACGAATATAAGCGTTAGCTCAATTTTGTGCAGGATATGCCCCCTGCAGACGACCTCACGATGCTGGTGCTGAGGCGGGTGTAAAATACTCCTGAGTACATTTTGGGAGAAATTCATAGTAAGGCTGAATAGTGAGGGATCATGACTAAGCTAAAAACACGAAGCAAATTGTTTCTTGCAGCAGCAGGTGGGCTAGCAGGTTTTTTCATTCTTATCACTGCGGGTATCACTTATTTTATATTAGCTGTGTCGATGGGAGGGTTTGGTTTTGGTGCAGGTCTGCTTTCACCAAGTGAGAGTTTCATCATCTCTGTTATTGTTTCAGTGTTGATTAGCCTTGGAGCAGGAATACCGGCTTGGGCGCTCGGTGCGAATCGGCGGCGGGGACTTCTAGCTGGGTTGGTCGCGATGTCGGTATTTATTTATATAAGCAGTAAGGGTCAGGATATTAACTATGCACCGTTCATTGAATATGATACGCTAGCGTACATAAGTGCGATATTGGTATCAACGGTCATCGCGACAATTGTGAAAAATAAAATTCGGTTTGTTGGAATAGCAATTCTAATCGCGTTGACATTGGAAATTCTTCGCCTGAGAAATGTTCTGTCATTGGTTTATCCATACAGCGAGCAAATGATTGGCTTTGTTGCCTCCCTTCTGGCATGGATCTTCTTACCATTAATAGCTGCCTTTTTTGTTACGCTTGAGCAGAACGAACAAATAATAAATGAGTCGATAAAAATATTGGGAAGCAAAGTAGCTGATCAATTTCAGAAACCTAAATTGCTATTTGCTATAGCGGGTGGAATTTTTGTTCTTGTCGTTATCTTTTCAATTGTTGATTATCAAGAAACTCGAAAACTCTCCACTCCAGACTTGATTGGGAAAGCCTATATAGAAGGTAAAATTTCAGAAGAGGAGCGATTGCTCTACTTAGCCTATGCCATGTTTGAATATGAATCTCTACCTAAGCGATTTCACGGCAGTGCTCCTTGGAGCGGGACTTTTATCCTTGCGGAACTTTATGAGGCTGCTAATTCCCCTTCAGTGCTGTGTTCCATGAGTCCGAGTATTCGAAGTGAGTTCCAAAGATTGCTTCATCCGAAAATAACTTGTGATTGACTGAGAAAGATAACTTGAAGATGTCGGTATTGAGGATGGCGCGATTTTTAAGTTTATAGCGCAAAGAAACGCAAGCATTTTCTTAGTGAGCTTACCAAGCTTCGCTGTTCGATAATTATTTACAAAAAATTTACATTCCTAACATACGCACATAACCGCATATCCTACAATCATCGTAGTAGCCTAAACGGGGGCTTTTCGCCGCGCTGGGAGTGGCGAACTATCGTTTGTCAGCGTATCCGCCGGGGAATATGACCTGCCTGTTCCTTCCCAGAGACGCGGAACCGAAAGAAAATTAATCTCAGTGACTCTGGGTCTCCGTGGCGAACAAGAAGTTTACACAATCCTCCAATCAGAAGTACAATCACCTCACCGCTTACCAATCTAAATACGTGAGGCAGCATGTATACATCTGAAGGCAAAAAAATCATTTCCACCGAGAACGCACCGAAAGCCATCGGGCCGTATTCCCAAGCCATATGCACGGAGAATCTGGTCTTCACCGCCGGGCAGGTGGGACTCGACCCTGCCACAATGGAATTGGTCGAAGGCGGCATCGAGCCCGAGACTCGCCAAGTGTTGACCAACCTAAAACATGTACTCGACTCAGCCGACTCGGGATTGAATTTCGTCGTCAAAACCACCGTCTTCTTAAAGGATATGAGCGACTTTCCAAATATGAATTCCATATATGCCGAGTTCTTCCCCGAAAATCAACCGGCGCGCAGTACAGTCCAGGTTGCCGCGTTGCCCAAAGGCGCGCTGGTTGAGATCGAATGCATTGCGCTGCTAAATCCTACGCGCGGCGCCTAGCCATTGATTACTGAAAGCCGAATGTGTCCAACGAAACCAGGGCACACGAGAAAAATGGGTGTAAATTCTCTAACTAAATTCTGGCCCCTGATGTACTCCATTATTCGGGGATTCTGGAGTATTACAGAGCCACATATTGCAGATGCAGCAGTCCGCGAGGACATTCCGGTTGAATTCTATTTCTACAGTGAATTGGGATTGGATGCCTTCTCCATAGAAGACTTCCAGAAGAGAGATCCTTTTTCAAATCCCGAACAATTCGAGAGATTATTTGCCCGGCTCAACATCAAAGGCTGGATTGAGCCCTTACAGGATAAAAGTTACAAAGTCACTGACCGGGCGCGTGAGGGTGCGCGCCGGATCATTCAAGCCGGTGATGCGCGACTATTGGGATTTGAAGTAATGACCGATGTCCATCTTGAGCGACTGGCGGAATTGTTGGGCCGGGTTGTCTCTGAAAATAACGCTGCGCCAGAGCCTCCCGAAAAATGGGCGATCCTGAAACGATTCCGCGTGGCGGATAAAGACAGCCTCTGGCTTGTTCAGATCCGGGAATATCTGATGGATTTGTTCGCGTATCGCGATGATTCACATCTTTCAGCCGCGCGTCCGCATTTCAACCGGGCCGGGATCGTCTGGAGCGTCCTCGGCTCACTCTGGACCGGAGGTGCTGTCACTGCCGAACAAATGGCAGAGAGGCTGGCATTTCGCGGCTATGACGCTGACGATTATGAAGTGGCGATCCAGGCTGCTGTCGGAGTGGGCTGGGTGGAGGAGGCGGATGTTCCCCGCAAATTTCGCCCAACGCAAATGGGAAGGGAATTGCGCGAACAAGCCGAGCAATTGACCAATGAGTATTTTTACCGCCCCTGGTCGGTACTGACGCAGGAAGAGCTCGATGAGTTGTATGATTTGCTGACAAAATTGCGAGACCATTTGAATGCTTTTAGAAAGTCTGGTAACTTGGGCTTTAGCCAGCCTGATTCAATACTGTAGATGGACTCATCAGGTCTGGAGTTGGCAAGCGTGCAGGAGATGTTCAGGCGCATGGTGGTAGAATTAGCGTCCGCAGGTAGGGATGCTCCATCTGCCGCTCGCACAAAAATGATTTTCACGGATTACGAATTACGCATTATCATTGTAGTCCGTAACGCGTAGTTCATACCATGTTGCCAAAAGTTTCCATTATCGTTCCCTGTTATAACGAGCAATCCACCATTCGTCTGTTGCTGGAGGCCCTGCATGAGCAGACCTATCCGCGCGCCGAGATGGAAGTGATCATTGCTGATGGCGGCTCGAAGGATGGGACGCGGCAGGCGATTGCTGAGTTTCAAAAGGATTGTCCGGACCTGGCCGTGCGTGTGATGAACAATGCGCTTCGTTCCATTCCCTCTGCGCTAAATAACGCGATTGAAGCTTCGCAAGGTCAACTGATCATCCGCCTCGACGCGCACTCGAAGCCGTACCCCGATTACGTGGTGAATTGCCTCAACGCCCATGAAGAAGGACGCGGCGATAACATTGGAGGGGTGTGGGAGATTCGACCGGGCGCGCAAAATTGGATTGCGGAATCAATCGCTGTCGCGGCTGCACATCCACTTGGAGTGGGGGACGCGTTATACCGGCACGCCAGCCGCGCCATAGAAGTGGATACGGTCCCGTTTGGTTCATTCCGCCGCGCGCTGATTGATAAAATCGGTCGCTTCGATGAGACTTTGCATGCCAATGAAGATTATGAATTTAATGTGCGCGTGCGGAAGTCCGGAGGAACAGTCTGGCTCGATCCATCCATTCGGTCGACCTATTTTGCACGTGCGAACCTGGGTGAACTGGCGAGGCAATACTGGCGCTACGGTTATTGGAAGTGGCTCATGCTCCGCCGTTACCCAAACACCCTGCGCTGGAGGCAGGCCATGCCGCCGGCGTTTGTTCTGAGCCTGCTGGGCTTGAGTCTCCTATCGTTTTTTCAGCCCTTGGTAGGCTGGGTTCTGATAGCCGAGCTACTCTTCTATTTTGCTGCCCTCTTTGTTGCGGGCCTTCAGGTTGCCTGGCGCCAGCGAAAACCATCTGTCGCGCTCGGCCTGCCGTTGGCCATTTCAGCCATGCACATTGCTTGGGGCAGTGGGTTCTTGTGGAGCATACTCAGTTCTCGCGGGGCTTCTGTGAGGCTGCGGCCTAGCGAGCACAAGCTGATCCTGTTCTTCGGCGACCTGGTGATGGGGCTGGCATCTGTTGTTGCTTCCAGCTATACGTGGGTCGCATATAACCGCTATGTCTTGATCAACATCGAAGGCGTGCAGCCGCGCAAGGTTCCCGATGTCGTGGATGTCCCGTCCTGGTTCTTTCTTTTACCAATCATTTGGACATTCCTTCTGGTCGATCTCTACGAGCCGCATGTCGCGGGAAACGGCCGCCGGACCATACGCGGGATTGCAGTTGCGGCTTTCGTGGGATTTGTGGCTTACTCCGTCATTTTCCTCATCAGCCCGGAGCCGGGCTCCCTGCCGCGCGTCGGCTTTGGAGCGTTTCTGTTCTACGCCTCGTTGCTCACGTTAGCCTGGCGCGCCATATTTATCCGCCTCTACAAAACGACGGGCCAGATGAGACGTGCCCTGCTCGTCGGCGCGGGTCGCGCCGGACAGACTCTTGCACAGCTTTACAATACCCTTTCGACGCGCTCGTTCAATCTCGTAGGCTTCATCGATGACGACACGTCCAAGATTGGGACATCCATTGAAGGCATACCCGTCATAAGCTCCAGCGCGGAACTATTGCGTGTGATCGATGCTTATCGTATCTCCGACCTGGTCATTGCCATTACCGGTGCAATTCGTGGTGAGACATTTCAGGCAATTCTGGAAGCGCAGGAACGCGGTGTGGATGTGACTCGCATGCCGATCATGTATGAGGAAATGATGGGGCGTGTTCCTATTCATTATCTGGAGTCTGACTGGATCATCCGCTCGTTCGTTGATGGGTTACAAGTGAGCGGTTTTTATCTCCTTACGAAGCGTCTGCTTGATATTTTAGGTGGGATTGCAGGCTTGCTGATCTTTATTCTGAATTTTCCGTTCCTGGCGCTGGCTGTGCTCGTTGATACTGGTTTTCCAATCTTTTATTCCCAAAACCGTATGGGGCGTGGCGGTTCGCTATTCAGGATTTATAAATACCGTACCATGTACCAAAGTTCAAATTCGGACACTCAACCTAACACGACCCTCGAGAACGATCCGCGTATCACACGTGTAGGCAGATTTTTGCGAAGGACGCGTCTCGACGAGCTGCCTCAATTTTGGAATGTCTTCCGTGGTGAGATGAGCCTGGTGGGTCCACGTGCGGAGCAACCTGAGCTGGTGATCGGATTTCAAAAACAGATTCCTTTTTATCGTGCGCGCCTGCTTGTCAAACCGGGGCTCACAGGCTGGGCGCAGATCAATTATGGATATGTTGCAAGTGTGACCGAAACGGCGGTCAAGCTGGAATACGATCTTTATTACATCAAACATCGTACTCTCGCCATGGATTTCCAGATCATCTTGCGGACGATTGGCACCGTCTTCCGTCGCACAGGGAGATAAGATGAAATATCTTGTTACCGGTGGGGCGGGGTTTATCGGGTCGCATATCGTCCATAGCTTGCTGGAACAGGGCGCATCTGTTCGTGTGCTGGACAACTTCAGCACGGGGAAACGCGAAAACCTTGAAGGGCTCATCAGGCAATTTAATGGGAATCAGCTTGAGGTCCTCGAGGGAGATCTGCGGGACGCCTCCCGCGTCGAAGAGAGCGTGCGCGGCATCGAGGTCATTTTCCACGAGGCGGCTTTTGTCTCGGTCCCGCAATCCATGGAAGAGCCTCAAACCTGTTTTGATGTAAATATCACGGGCACATCGTTATTGTTTGATGCGGCGCGCAGAGCCGGCGTCAGGCGCGCGGTGGTAGCTTCGAGCGCGGCGGTCTACGGGGAGTCCGATGCGCTGCCTCTCGTCGAAGAGACGCCGCTCCAGCCGCGTTCGCCATATGCCGTGTCCAAACGTGTGGATGAAATGTATGCAGAATTATTTAGCGGCTCATTTGGCTTTGAGGTCGTTGCCTTGCGCTATTTCAATGTGTATGGCCCGCGCCAGCGGCCCGACTCGATGTACGCCGCAGCCGTGCCGATCTTTGCGCGCCGATTGTTGGATAACAAGCCTGTGACTGTCTTTGGCGATGGCGGGCAGACGCGGGATCTGATCAATGTGCACGATGTGGTGCGCGCCAATCTGGTTGCCTCAGAGCATCCATATGCGGCAGGAAAAGTTTTCAATATTTGTACGGGGGTTGAAACTCGTATATTGGATCTGCTCGACGTGATGTATGAATTGCTTCCCAATGCGCCAGAACCTGAATTTGCCGCGCCGCGTGCCGGAGATATTTATCGCTCGGTGGGGAGCTCGCAGAAAGCCGCGCAGGTCATGGGTTTTCATGCACAAGTTTCATTGGTGGACGGGTTGAAAGAAACAATTGATTGGATGCGATAAGGGGACCATGCCCATCGTTTCTCTCTCAGAATGGAATCATTATTTACAGAGTCATCCAAATGCGCATTTACTTCAGACTGGAGAATGGGGTGAGTTAAAGGCGGGGTTTGGCTGGGAGCCTGTTCGTATGATTAGTGGGGAGGTAGGTGCACAGATTCTCTTTCGTAAGCTGCCGCTTGGGTTCACGATTGGGTATGTGCCAAAGCCAATGTTTGGCAAGCAATTATTTGATAATAATGATTCTTTTTGGGAAGAATTAGATTCTGTGGGTAAACGCTATCATGCTATCTTCCTGAAAATCGAACCTGACGCGTGGAATGAGCCCTTTCTCTTTATGGGAGAGGGCAGGGTGAGTCCTCATAACATACAGCCTCCGCGCACAATTGTCATTGATATAAAAAATAGTGAAGAAGAAATCCTGGCGCGCATGAAGCAAAAGACTCGCTACAACATCCGGCTTGCCGAGAAAAAAGGCGTGACTGTCCGCGCCTGGAACGATATTGAATCCTTTCACAAAATGATGCTGGCCACAGGGGATCGTGACAGTTTCGGCATTCACTCCCTGGAATATTATCGCCGCGCGTATGAGTTATTCCATTCGCCGGGCATGTGTGAACTATTGGTTGCTGAATACGAAGGAAAGCCACTCGCCGCGCTGATGGTCTTCGGGCGTGGACGCCGCGCCTGGTACTTCTACGGCGCATCCACTGACGAGGAGCGTAATCGTATGCCGACGTATCTCCTGCAGTGGGATGCGATGAAATGGGCAAAAGCGCGTGGTTGTGAGGAATACGATCTCTGGGGTGTGCCTGATGAAGACGAAACAACTCTGGAAGCCGACTTTGAACAACGACATGATGGACTGTGGAGAG
>DASWKT010000238.1:0-4876 GCA_036396515.1 Anaerolineales bacterium
AAGCGACTTTCACGGGGACATTGAGTCCGGTCGCGGCCGGGACGGAAGCTGCGTTTCAAGTGGATGCTAATTTACGCGGAAGGCTCGCTCAGTTTGGCGGCGCTGTGATCACCGCCACCACGAAAAAGTTAACAGCAGAATTTGCAAAGTGTTTGAGAGAGCGACTTGAGCATTAAGTTTCTTGAGCCAGCAGATTTCTCAGAGGCTATTACTTTGCTATCTGAACACGCCGATGACGCGAAGATCATCGCGGGTGGCACATCGCTTGTGCTCATGCTTCAGCAAAAGTTGATTGCGCCTGGTGTGCTCATCAGCTTGGGGCACGTTCCAGGATATGATTTTATTCGCCGCGACGCGGATGGTTTGCATATCGGCGCCTTGACAAAAGTGCGTGATATCGAGCACTCAGAGATTGTTCAGAATTATTCTCCCGCGCTGGCGTATGCGTTCCGCGTTGTCGGAAATGTTCGGGTGAGGAATCAAGCCACGATTGGCGGTAATTTATCCACCGCAGATTACGCAGCGGATCCTCCAGCGATGTTGACAGCTCTTGATGCACGCGTGCAAGTTCACGGTCCGGAAAAGAAGCGGGAAATCCCTCTTAGCGAGTTTTTTCTTGGCTTCTATACCACTGCGCTTGAGCCAAACGAGATTCTTGCCGAAATCATCATCCCGGCATTGCCAGCATCGGCGCGAGCGGCTTATCACAAGTACACATCCATTTCGGCGGAGGGACGTCCGTGTGTTGCGGTTGGCGCGGTCGCTGACTTTGATGTGGATGGAAAGTGCCAAGATTTGCGGGTCGCGGTGGGCGCGGCGGTTGAGACTCCCCGACGTGTGAATAGTGCCGAAGCATTGGCAGACGGTCACACGTTGACCGATGAACTGGTCGCCGCTATCGCGGAGGAGTATTCCCGAAGGCTGGAGCCGTTATCGGATGTGCGCGGTTCAGCGTGGTACCGCAGAGAGATGATCCGTGTGTTCGTCAAGCGTGCATTGGAGGAGGTGCGAGATGGCGATCGGTGAATCCATTCCAATGCTGGACTCCGTGGCACGCGTGACGGGCGCTGTGGACTATATGGTCAACCTGCGTTTGCCAAACATGCTCTTTGGGAAGATCGTGCGCAGCCAGTCGCCGCATGCGGAACTTTTGAAGGTCGATGCCACAAATGCCTTGCATGTTCCTGGTGTGGTTGCAATTCTCACAGGTGAGGACCTAGGAGCAAATGCCTTCTACGGGGCGGCAATCAAAGATCAGGGTGTGGTCGCAGTCGATCGCGTCCGTTACGTTGGCGAGCCCATTGCTGCCATTGCGGCGGAAAGCTCGGAAGCTGCTGAGCAAGCCGCGTTATTGATCGATATCGAATATGAAGAGCTGCCATCGGTGTTCGAGGCAAAGGAAGCGATTCAGCCAGGTGCGCCAGCCCTGCACATGAAGTTCCAAAATAATATCTTCAAACATGCCAAATTGCGACATGGCGATATGGAAGCGGCGTTTGCTGAAGCCGATGAAATCTTTGAAGACACATTTACCAGCCCGGTTGCGCAGCAGGCTTCTTTGGAGCCGCATGTTGCCGCTGCACAATGGGATGGCACGCGTTTCACGATCTGGACGGCCGCGCAGGCGCCCTTCACGGTACGCAAGGCATTATCTGAAGTTTTTGACATCCCGCCTGAAGCCATACGTGTGATCGTTCCGCCTGTTGGCGGGGCATATGGCGGGAAAGGTCATATTCGTATTGAGCCGCTGGTCGCCGCAATGGCGCGCAAGACAAATGGCCGTCCCGTCAAGTTTGTTCTCTCGCGCGCTGAGGAATTTGTCACTGTTACCAAACATGCCGCCTCCATCACGCTCAAAACAGGTGTGAAACGTGATGGCACGTTCACCGCGCGGCAGGTCACGATTTACTGGAACGGTGGTGCTTATGCCGATGTAAGCCCAATGCTTGTGCCTGCTGGGATGGTGCGTTCTGTTGGGCCGTATCGTATCCCTGCAGTGCACGTTGACTCCTATGGCGTTTACACCAACCTGCCCCCCGCAGGCGCATACCGCGGTGCGATGAGTTCACAGACCACGTGGGCCTACGAATCACAGATGGATATTATTGCTCGCAGGATGGGTTGGGATCCACTTGAATTCAGAATGAAAAATTTATTGGTCTCGGGCGAGCATTTTGCCACCGGTGAAGAATTACAGGATGTCCATTTTATGGAGTGTCTCGAGGCAGCTGCAAAGGGACTGGATTTGCCTCGCCCTCCCCTTCGTGCTGAGCGGAGCACCAGGGTAATCGAAGCCGGGAGAGGGCCGAAAAGCAAGCGTGGCCGGGGTTATGGTGTGATGATGAAAAGTACCCTTGCGACGTCGAAATCTCAGGCGCGCCTGAAACTTGAGGAGGATGGAACGGTGACGCTTTATACAAGCACCGTTGAAATGGGGCAGGGTGGGCATACAACGATGGCGCAAATCACCTCAGAAACGTTGGGTATCCCTCTTAGCGCGATAAAGATTATTGGACCCGATACTGCACTTACACCATTCGATTCGACTACATCTGCCAGCCGCTCGACCAGCAGCATGGGCAATGCAGTTATCGCCGCATGCGTAATAATGAAGAAAAGGCTATTTGATTTAAGTGCGCCTTTGCTGGAAACGCCTATCAATGAACTTCAAACTGAAAACGGATTTGTGGTTGCGAATGAAGTGTCCATTTCATTTGCGGATGTTCTTAGGCGGAATGATCTCCAGACCCTGGAAGAATCCGGCGAGTATTCCACGTCTCTGGGGATTGACCCTGAAACGGGTCAAGGGGTTGCGACGCCGCACTGGCACCAGGGAGCAGGGGCAGCCGAAGTGGAAGTGGATACGGAAACAGGTCGTATTACGATTTTACGATATGCTGCCGCGTCTTTTGCAGGGCGCGTCGTTAACCCGCGCCTGGCGCAGTTACAAAATGATGGAAATGTGATATTTGGTCTGGGGCCAGCACTTATGGAAGAAATCGTCTATGATGGCGGACAAGCGACCAACCCCAATCTCGCCGATTATGCGATCCCATCCATTCGCGATCTACCAGAGGAATTGACCAGCGTCTGCATCGAGTCAGAAAAAGGTGAAATGCATGGCATCGGTGAGATGACTTTGCCGCCAGTTGCTCCTGCCATCGCGAATGCCATCGAAGCTGCGGTCGGTGTAAGAATAAAAGACCTGCCAATTACTGCCGAGAAGATTCTGCGCGCGTTACGGGAGAGATCTGAGCAATGAATCTGAATGTTAACGGGAAAAGGTATGAGGTCCAGGCCGGGACGCGGACCTTGCTTGAAGTCTTGCGCGAGGATCTTGGCTTCGTCGGATCGAAAGAAGGATGTGGTGTTGGCATGTGTGGCGCCTGCACCGTACTTGTAGATGGCAAGCCAATCAGCGGCTGCTTAATGTTAGCCGAACAGGCTGCAAATCGCAAGATCCTGACAATTGAAGGCCTTGCAACTAACGGTCAATTACATCCTGTCCAACAGACATTTATTGACGAAGGAGCATTTCAATGTGCTTATTGCACCCCGGGATTTATCTTGTCAACTGTGGCTTTGTTAAAAGAGAATGCGGATCCAAGCGAAGAGGAAATTCGCGAATACTTATCGGGGAACTTATGCAGGTGCGGATCGTATCGAAATATCGTGAAGGCAGTGATCGCATCAAGCAAGCGAGGATGAGTGAGGATTATCATCCAGGTTTCACCTCGCGAGTTGTTCAATCCCTGCTCCATTCACTGGCAACCAGCGTGAAGTTTGTAGCGCTACGGGCTGCGGGCAATTGGAGCCGTTTTAGTAGAATGGGGTATGCGAGTAGAATGGGGTATGCGATTTGACATGGAACGAGGTCCAAAACGTTTGATTGTTGATTCTGACCTGCACGGATTGAGGATTAACGGGACAGAGTACGTGTCCGGCAGGGACGGGTTCTTGATCTACGATCAGACCCGCGATCTGCAGACCGATGAGGTCGAGTTGCAGAGGTCCACGAATACCAGCACATTGATCCCGGCTTTGAGGGCGCTGTTTACGGCCCATTCAGGCGACGGTCATCAAACTCTGCGCCGGCCAGGAGTTGATTAGAAAACTTTACCTAAAATCAAAGCGATCTAGTTTTTCTTTCTTCCTTTTCCAATCGGGCATGACGCGAGAGAGTAAGTAATAAAACTCAGGCTCGTGATGCAGATATTTCAGGTGACATAATTCATGGATGATGACGTAATCGATATATTCTTTTGGCACTTGAATGAGCTTGATATTTAGAGAAATCGTTCCTTTTGCACTGCAACTGCCCCAACTGGATTGCATTTTGCGGATGGCAATTTTAGGGTAGGGAATATTCTCACGAGAAAGCCTAGAATAACAGGCGGCTAATCTCTCTTCAAAAATTTTATTCGCTTGTTCTCGATACCATGTTTCAACTAATTCTCGAACATGGGAAGGGTCTCTATCAGGGGTATAGACTTCCAGAAACTGGCGGGTTAGTTTAATTTGCTCTTCTTCACTTGAAGGGATTTCAATCACTTTCAAGCGATATTGCCGACCCAAGAAACGATGACTTTCACCGCTGACATATTTCCTTGGGGGAACATCGGGAAGGAAGATTTCAAAGCGGCGCTTCTGGTTGAGTATCCATTTAGCGCGTTTTGTAACTCTCTCGTTTACTTCTTCCAAAGCAGTATCAGTAGGTGCTCTAACAATGACGCTTAAATCAGGATGCACACTAATTGCCAGCGTTTTGCGTGGCATTAGTTCCAATCGGTAATCAATGGTTTGTGTGCCGAAAGTGATTTGATGAGTTGACATAGATTAGGTTCATGTCGTTGCGAGGAAGGTGCTCTTCCCGACG
>DASWKT010000239.1:0-7725 GCA_036396515.1 Anaerolineales bacterium
CTTTACGTGGTTTGCAACGTTGGTTCTCACCGTTACCCTCATTGGCGCGCTGCCTGTGGCTGCGGCACCCGAAGAGGGCCCAGCCCTACCAGCCTTCCAGTCCCAAAGTGGAAAATTCTCAACGCCTGCAGCTTTTGATATATTGCCTGCTCTGCGCGATGTGAAACCTAACCCCCCAGGACCGCCACAACCTCATGAAATAAAAGATGTGCGACCAGATCGCGGACCTTTTGTACAAGATACTGGCTTCGGCGGCGATGGGGCTGTCAGCGGAGGTGGTTCTCTAGCAATCCCAGCCCCATTAGCAAACTTTGAAGGGCTAAGCAATCAGGATAACTTTAACGTGTTCGGATTCCGCGTTAACCCGCCTGATCCGAATGGTGACGTAGGCCAAATCATTACGTGGAGATGGTGAACCTGGTTTTCGCAGTGTACTCGAAGACTGGGACTCTACTTCTTGGGCCAATAGACACTGGTACACTCTGGTCCGGCTTTCCAATTGAAGACTGCACCGACCCCTCAGGTGATCCCATTGTGCTATACGATCAGTTTGCCGATCGCTGGATTCTCTCACAGTTCACCACTCGTGGTCTCGATGATCCAAGCCTGCCATTCTACGACTGTGTGGCAATCTCAAAATCTGGCGATCCGACTGGCGGCTACTACCGGTATGCATTCACAACCGGTTTCAATTTCCCTGATTATCCGAAGTACGGAGTCTGGACTGACTCCTATGTCATTACGACTCGCGAGTTTGGACCTGCAGGCGAGTATGGCATCGGCGTCTACGGGCTAGAGAAGAATAAGATGCTCCAAGGCGATCCGAACGCCCGGGCGGTAAGCTTCTTCTTGGATGGGAATACTCCAGGAATGCTGCCCTTGGTCGGGGACGGGCTGCTCCCCGCAGATGTTGACGGCAAGCAAAAGCCGCAGGGAGGCGCGCCTATACCAATCATTGGAACACAGGATGACGATGCTTTCTATGGTGCAACGTTTGATGCTCTCAACATCTGGGAGCTCGATGTGAAGTGGCGTTCGACTCCTACGGCTTCGATTACCCTAAAGACTCAATTACCTGTGGCTGAGTTCGACTCGATCTTCCCTTGCTCCCCGACCTCCCGCGACTGCCTCCCGCAACCAGGCGTCTCAAACCCCAATCAGAAGCTTGATATCCTCTCTTATCGCCAGCGGCCCACCTGGCGGCTTGCATATCGCAACTTTGGCACGTACGAAGCACTGGTGACGAACCAGTCGGTGGAGGCCCTGCCCGCCACCGCCGGTGTACGCTGGTACGAGATCCGGCGGGCCGGAGGCACCTATTCGCTCCACCAGCAAGGCACATTTGCGCCGAATGATGGTGTGCACCGCTGGATGGGTAGTGTTGCTCAGGATAAGAAAGGTAATATAGCTGTTGGCTACAGCGTTGTCAACGGGACAAACGTATACCCAGGCATCCGCTACACTGGCCGTTTGGCTGGCGACCCATTGGGCCAGATGACCCTGAGCGAGGGTATCATCATCAACGGCTCCGGCGTGCAAACGACCTTCAACTCACGTTGGGGAGATTACACCTCTTTAAACATCGACCCCATTGATGACTGCACCTTCTGGTACGTCAACGAGTACTATACTGCCGCGGGTCAGGCTTCCAGCGCGGCAGGCTGGCAGACGCGTATTGTCAGTTTCAAATTGCCAGGATGTTAGGTAAATTCGGGGAATAGACCACTCCATAAGCTGTAGAGAAAGCCTTTCATAAATCTAGCCTCCCCCAGATTCCATGGAATCTGGGGGAGGTGTTTTCTTATTTTGAAGGCAAGCCGATTTTGACTATCAAGGGCAAACCCGCGGGACGGTTTCATCTCAACATTTCCAAGGCGATAAGTGGTTCTGCCATCTGAAGTCTTCTCGAGTCCTTCATCTGGACACTCAGCACTGCTCACTGTATACTGCCGCCATGCCCGCCATCGAAGTCACCAACCTGCAAAAAACATTCCAGACTAAACGCAAAGCCGCGGGCATGAGAGGTTCAGTCCGAGCGCTGTTCAAGCCTGAACATAGCTCCGTCGAAGCGGTGCGTAGGCTCACGTTCCAGATGGAGGCGGGGGAGCTACTCGGCTTTATCGGGCCGAACGGTGCGGGCAAATCCACCACCATCAAAATGCTGACGGGCATCCTGCATCCGACGGGTGGCGAGGCGAAAGTGCTCGGGTTTATTCCCTGGAAGGAACGGCAGAAACTTGCCTATCACATCGGCACGGTCTTCGGCCAGCGCCCACAACTCTGGTATCACCTGCCCGCCATTGACACTTTTACCCTCTTCGGAAAAATTTACGAGATGGATGACCGCGACACGAAGATGCGCATCGGGCAAATTGCGGAAGCCTTTGAGATCACTGATTTATTGGAGACTCCGGTACGGAAGCTTTCACTCGGCCAGCGGATGAGGTGCGAAGTGGCCGCCTCGCTCCTTCACCGCCCCAAGCTGATCCTGCTCGATGAGCCGTCCATTGGCCTGGACGTGGTTGCCAAACAGCGCATCCGGGACGCCATTCGTGAAATGGCGCGGCTCGAAAACGTCGGCGTGCTGCTCACCTCGCATGACGCAGGCGATCTCGAAGCCCTGTGCAAACGCGTCATCGTGATCAATCATGGACAGATCGTCTATGAAGACAAAGTATCCAATCTCAAGAGGAAATTTCTGACATCGAAACTCGTTGAAGTGCGTTATGCAGAACAAGTATCAAAGACCTTCAAAGTTGATGGCACAGAGATGATCAAGATCGGCCAGTATGGTGTGAAGCTGCGTTTCGATACAAGTTCCACGCCTGTTGAAAGAGTGCTCTCCCACCTCACCCATGCTGGCAGCGTGGTGGACATCACCATCTCTGACCCGCCGCTCGAAGAGGTGATCGCGAAGATTTATCAGACTCAGGATTTGCGGTCCTGAAGTGCATCAGGATGGTGTGAGCGCGACCTCAAAAGTGTGCTCACCTGATAACCTATACGCAACTCTTGGGAAAATTGCAGAGTCAAATTAACTGCATATCAAAAAAGCGGGGAAGCCAGATTCGAGATATAATCGCTTTTGCCTCGATTTTCAGTCTGGGGCAAACCCCAAAAACATCGTATATACCCTACAAATCTATCCCCTTTAGAGAGAGCATACTATGTTATCTTATCCCACTGCCCCTAAACGACCCTACCCAATCACGCAACACGGACAAACCCGCATAGATAATTACTACTGGATGCGTGATCGTACAGACCCGGAAGTGTTAAAGTATCTACACGCAGAAAACGATTACCTCGAGGAGATCATGGGACACACACGGCCCCTCCAGGAAACACTATATGCCGAGATGAAAGGCCGCATCCAGGAAACAGATTCCACTGTCCCTGAGAAAAGAGGCGAGTATTTTTATTACTCACGCACCGAGCAAGGAAAGCAATATCCCATCCATTGCCGGAAGCAAGATTCTCTTGACAACCCGGAACAGATCCTGCTTGACCAGAACATCCTGGCTGAGGGCAAATCCTTTTGCAGCATTGGTGCGCTGATTGTCAGCCCGGATGGGAATAAGCTCGCCTATTCGGTGGACGTTGAAGGGGGTGAGATTTACACACTCTACATCAAAGACCTGACGAACGATACTCTTTATCCTGAAGTCATTGAGAACACCTATAGCAGCGTCTATTTCCATACAGGCATCGAGTGGGCAAACGATAGCCAGACACTGTTTTACCTGACACTGGACGCCTCGGAGCGACCATTCAAATTGTTCCGCCATAGGCTGAGAACAGATGCCTCGCAGGATGCGCTGGTCTTTCACGAAGAGGACGAGTCTTACTTCCTTTTTATGACGAAAACGCGCGATGGCGCCTATATTATGACGAACCACCATAGCACACTGACCACTGAAATGCGTTTCCTCTCCGCACATGACACTGAGGCTGAGTTAAAAACTTTATCTCCACGCAAGGAAGGTGTTGAGTATTTTGCCACACATCACAAAGAACATTTCTTCATCGTATCGAATGAGAACGCGAAAAACTTCAAATTGATGATGACATCTGTTGTTCACCCTGAGGAACAACATTGGCAGGAGATCATCCCGCACCGTGAGGATGTGCTGATCGATTACTTTGACACCTTTGAAAATCATCTGGTGCTGTATGAACGCAAGAACGGGCTGAGGCAGATCCGCATCAGCGCTCCAGATGGTATTAGCAGTGTCCATTATGTGAAGTTTCCCGAACCGACATACAACGTCGAAACCGAAGCAAACCCGGACTTCGATACAAGCATCCTGCGATTCAGATATTCATCACTTGTCACGCCTCCCTCCGTGATTGACTATCATATGGATATGGGCCTGTGGGAGTTAAAGAAGCAGGATGAGATTCCAAGCGGGTACGACCCATCGCAATATGTATCCGAACGGATCTATGCCACTGCAACGGACGGAAAACAGGTGCCAATATCGATCGTTTACAAAAAGGGTCTAAAGAAGGATGGAAAGAACCCGACCCTGCTTTACGGATACGGGTCATATGGCGCAGTGATCGACGCGGATTTTGATTCCAACCGCCTCAGCCTTCTGGAACGCGGGTTTGTCTTCGCCATCGGACATATTCGCGGCGGCTCGGACATGGGCCGCGCCTGGTATGACGATGGCAAAATGCTCAAGAAGAAAAATTCGTTCACCGATTTTATCGCCTGCGCGGAACATCTTATTAAAGAAGGTTATACCTCCAATCAAAAACTTGCCATCCTGGGAGGCTCGGCAGGAGGTTTGCTGGTCAGCGCCTGCCTGACGATGCGCCCGGACCTGTTCAGGGCGGTCATCGCCAAGGTGGCATTCGTGGATGTGGTGACCACGATGAGCGACCCGACCATCCCCCTTACAGCTCTTGAGTGGGATGAATGGGGCAACCCTCAAGTGCGCGAGCATTTCGATTACATGCTGTCCTACTCACCCTACGACAGCATCCGCGCCGCGGAATATCCTCATATGCTCATCACCGCCGGCCTCAATGATCCGCGCGTCGCCTACTGGGAGCCAGCCAAGTTCGCGGCCAAACTGCGTGAAATGAAGACCGACAACAACCTGCTTCTCCTGCACACCAATTATGACGCCGGTCATGCAGGCGCCAGCGGTCGCTACGACCACCTAAAAGAGGTCGCCGTGGACTATGCCTTTCTAATTGACCGGTTGTACGATCAAGTAAATAATCCCCTTGAATTCCATATTACGAAGGGTATATAATTCGACAATATTAACGGCACTTACAGAGAGGCAATATGGATCGTTATCTTGTCGAATCACCGCACGAAGCAGGCGATTGCGATGCGATCATCAGGGAAATCCACGCGGCGGGTTACCTGCATCACTTCGAGTGGGGCTGTCACGACGGCGCGCACTGCGGCTGGGCCATCATCGAGACGGACAACAGGGAACACGCAAAACAGATCGTGCCATGGAGGATACGCGACAAGGCACGTATCGTAAAGCTGGAAAAATTCGGAAAAGCAAATAAGGCCCATTCAGAAAGTAGCTGAATCGAAAGCCGCACCGTCCGCAAAGCAACATGGAGGGTGCGGCTATGAATATTATTGTGCATGTACACCGCAAAGAATTACATTCGGGAGGATACGACATGATGACGTTCCCAATCGCTCCAAAACAGCCAAAAGAGATTACGCAACACGGTCAAACGCGTGTGGATAATTATTTCTGGATGCGCTATCGCGAAGATGCGCAAGTCCTGAAGTATCTGCATGCGGAGCAGGATTATCTCGAAGAGATCATGCAACACACCAAACCTTTGCAGGAACAGCTATTCCAGGAAATGAAGGGACGTATAAAAGAGGATGATTCGTCCGCACCCGAAAGGGAGGGTGAGTACTTTTACTACACGCGCTATGAGACTGGTAAACAATATCCGTTCTATTGCCGCAAAAATGGATCATTGGATGCGGCCGAAGAAATCCTGGTCGACCAGAATGCCTTGGCCGGTGAGAATCTTTTTTGTCGGATTGGCTCTTTTTCCATCAGCCCCGACGCGAACAAACTGGCATACTCTGTGGACGCGGATGGCAGTGAAGTATGCACGATCTATATCAAGGACTTGGCCACGGGAATGTTATTGCCTGAGGCAATCACGAATGCATTCGGTGATGTATATGGTCACAGT
Organism: Anaerolineales bacterium; assembly: GCA_036396515.1. GTDB lineage: Bacteria > Chloroflexota > Anaerolineae > Anaerolineales > Villigracilaceae > Defluviilinea. Next base: position 6,196 of record DASWKT010000239.1, read on the forward strand.
GGCGTGGAATGGGCACGCGATGGCAAAAGTTTCCTTTACGTTACACTCGACCCCGCTCTCAGGCCCTTCCGCATTTACCGCCACGTTCTTGGCACAGACCCGACACAGGACATGTTGCTTTTCGAAGAAAAGGATGAAACGTATTTCCTTTGGCTTACACAAAGCCGAAGCAAAGCCTATATCCTGGCGTACCTGCATTCGACCACCACCGATGAATGGATTTATTTTCCGAACGATGGCACAACCTACGATTTCAAATCCTTTCAACCGCGCATCAAGGGAATCGAATACCAGGTGGAACACGCGGGCGATCATTTCTTCGTTATCACCAACGAGGATGCGCAAAATTTCAAACTCATGCGAACGCCGCTCGACGCCACCCCAAAAGAAAACTGGCAAGAGGTCATCCCCCACCGCACAGACACACTCATTACAGGTATGGATGCATTCGCAGAGTTTCTCGTGCTCTATGAACGCAACGGTGGCTTTGGCCAAATTCGTATTTCTGGGATAGATGGCTTAACCAACGCCTGGAATATTTCCTTCCCTGAACCTGTCTACAGCATCGCGCCCATGCGGAATCCCGAATACAAAACGGATGTTTTGCGATTTGCATACACATCGCTTGTTACGCCAAACTCTGTGATTGATTTCAGTATAAAAGACAAAACCTGGACGGTTGTAAAACAGGATGAAATCCCAAGCGGATACGATGCCAGTCAATATTCATCAGAACGCGCCTACGCGACAGCACCTGATGGAATGCAAGTGCCAATTTCGCTGGTATACAGAAAGGGTCTGGAGAAGGACGGGAATAATCCTACCCTGCTTTATGGATACGGTTCCTATGGCTTCAGCATTGACCCGGGTTTTAACTCGAACCGCATCAGTCTTCTCGACCGTGGATTTGTTTTTGCCATCGGACACATTCGCGGTGGCTCAGAGATGGGACGCGCCTGGTACGAAAACGGCAAGATGCTCAACAAGAGAAATACATTCACAGACTTCATTGCCTGCGCGGAACACCTCATCGCAGAGAAATTCACCTGCAGGGAAAAACTGGCAATCATGGGCCGCTCAGCAGGCGGATTGCTGGTCGGTGCATGTTTGACCATGCGTCCAGATCTCTTTGGAGCAGTTGTAGCACAAGTCCCCTTCGTGGATGTGATTAACACCATGAGCGACGCGTCGATCCCTTTGACCACGCTCGAATACGAGCAGTGGGGCAATCCCGATAACCAGGAATATTTTGATTACATCATGTCTTACTCGCCCTATGACAATGTCCGCAGCACAGAATATCCTCACATCCTCATTACGACGGGCTTGAATGATCCGCGTGTTGCATACTGGGAGCCTGCTAAATTCGTCGCGAAACTGCGCGAACTAAAAACGGACGATAAAACAGTCTTGTTGAAAACAAACTTTGAGGCCGGTCATGCCGGTGCATCCGGCCGTTACGACTTCCTCAAGGAAGTCGCGTTCGACTTCGCTTTCCTCATCGATAAGGTTGGGATACAGTAATAAAAG
>DASWKT010000240.1:0-3415 GCA_036396515.1 Anaerolineales bacterium
ATCCGGATCCAGTCCCTGAAGGGATGAAATAAAATAAACCCAAAAGTGGGTCGAGTCGTTATCACTGTCATCCAGCGAGATCCAGGTCACGCAACGGGGGCTGTGCGGGATCCACTCGCTCAGCAGAGTGGTCTTCCCAGACCCGGCCGGCGCTGCGATCAAGGTCAGCTTTCTATCCAGCCCCGCGTTCAGGCTCTCGACCAAAGACGGGCGAGACACCAGGTTTTTGCGCGGGCGGGGAATGAACAATTTCGTGCTCAGCAATTCGATCACTATGCCGGTCGCAACCGCGAGCACGCCGATCCCTGCTCCGACGGTCCCGGCGATCATGCGTTCCTCTCTTCCAGCAAGCCCAGGTCTCTAGCAATCGAGATAGCCTGGGTGCGCCTTTGGGTTCCGAGTTTGCCGTACAGGTTGTTGATATGGGATTTGACCGTGCTGACAGCAATCACAAGTATTTCGGCTATTTCCTTGTTGCTTCGCCCGGTGGCGATCAGTTGCAGGATGTCCAATTCGCGTTGACTGAGAGGTTCGGGCAGGGAATTAGGCCTTGGCTCATTCACGGAAATGGGATTGGAAAACGAGGACAGCAATTCATCTGTAAAAGTCAATAGACGTATGGATCCGCGATCCACGCCATCGCTGATGCTATTCTTGATCAGCGCCTGATAATTAAGAAGCAACTTCTGAATTGGCTCACCTTCATCCAGAAATACGCGCCGATAATTCTGTGGTGCTGCCAGTCGGAGAGCCTCCGCAAGGCATTCCATTGCCTGCCCGGAATCGTTGTGACGCTGCAATAATTGCGCCTTCAAAATCAATACTTTTATCAGGTGTCTATAATATTCCACTTGCTTTAAAACGCTTTCCAGTCCGGCGAGTAACTCAGCTGCCTCGCTCAAGCGGTTCTGAAGCACAAGGCAGCGCGCATAGACAAGATTCTCATGAATGTGCAGGAGGCTGTTGCTCCTGTTGCTTATAAGGTCTGCCGACTTGATCCAGTCCTCGACCGCCGTAAAATACCCCACTCTTAATGACAGATCCGCTTCCAGGGCTGCAAATAACGAGTGATACCATTTGAGGCTCATTTGCCCTGCGCTCTCTCGTCCCTGTCTTGCGAGGTCAAGCGCGGCATCTGTATTCCCCATCGACATTTCGAAGAGCGCCTGAATGTACATGATCTCGAATGCCACAGCTGGAACACCCAGAACTTTTGCCTGCTTGTCTGCCGTATGAATATACGGTTCTAGTAGATCGAGGTCATCCTCTTCATAAGCCAGTTTTGCTGCTTCCACGAATGCGATGCTCGAGATTGGTGAAGGCTGACCGGATGAATCCAAATAGAGACCCATTGCATGCCTGCATATCGCTCGTCCTTCCTGCAGTTTGCCATGCCAGTTCAATTGATTGGCCAGTTTGGCATATGCGGTCAAAGTAGGAAGCGGCAGACGTGATTTCTCCCCGATTCGAGCTGCTTCTCGAAGATTATCGATCGCCTTCCTGGTATCCCCGGCGATTGTTTGTGTTCCCGCGATCGTCATCAGTGCAAGGATTCGAAAGAATGGATCCTGTTCACCTATCAACTCAAGCGCCTCCGAAGCATATGTGTTTACAGCCGTCATATCCCCCTCGGCAATGGCGAATTGAGACGAGAGATAGGCCAAACGCCCACGAGCGACGGATGGGGTATCATGAGTGATATGTGCCTTGGCTTTCTGAACATGCTTTTTTGCCAAGTCAACTTGGCCTGCTAAATAGAGCAGCCAGCCTTGGTATGAGAGGAGTTCTGCGCTGTTGAACACCTGCTCTTCAGGCAAACGACTCATCCAGTTTACAAGTGTACTTACTGCTCCTCGATTGTTATAGGATTGAATGATGCCGGTGATCAAATCGCTGGCTCGCGAAAAATCTGCGCCGGAAATCAGATGGTCGATGGCTTCGGGAGTTTGTCCGGATTGTTCAAACCATTGGCTCGCCCGGCGATGAAGTTCAGGGATTTGGTCACGTTGGGTCCCCTCCAGGCGGGCTCGAAGCACCTCACCGAAGAGGGGATGGTAGCGATACCACTGACCCTCATCATCTAACCGTGCAATAAAGAGATTGTCAAGCTCAAGCTTCTCCAGTATCGCCTGTCCGCTGGACTCGCCTGTCACGGCATCACAAAGCGGCCCGCACAACCTGTCCAGGATCGAAGTCTGGAGAAGGAAACTAAGTCTATTCCGGGGCTGCTGGTTGAGTACTTCATCCGCAAGGAATCCCAGGATGTGGCGGTGACTCCCCGAAAACGATTCGATGAACCCGGCCACATCGCCGTGGCCTTGCATCGAAAGCCCGGCGATCTGCAGGCCGGCAATCCAGCCCTCGGTGCGCGCTTCCAAAGCAGTGATCTGATCTGCTGACAAGTTGAGTCTCATGACCTGGGTGAGGAACGCAGCAGCCTCTACAGCGGAGAAGCGCAGATCGTTGGCGCGGAGTTCCGTCACTTGATCGTGCACCCGCAGGCGGGATAACTGTATCGGCGGATCGATGCGGGTCGTCATCACCAGGTGCATGTTGGCCGGCAGGTGATCGATCAAGAATGTGAGCGATTCATGAATGGGCTGTGTTTCGATGAGGTGGTAATCGTCGAGGACGGTGGTGAACGCATCCTCGAACGCGAGGATATCATTAATCAGGACCGTCAGGATGGAGGTGATCGGGGGCGCCTGTGGGGATTGCAGGAGGGCAAGAGCGTTCTCGCCGAGCTGCGGACGCAGTCGCTGTAGGGAAGCGATGAAATAAGCCCAGAACTTGACCGGGTCATTATCGCCGTGGTCGAGGGAAAGCCAGGTTACACAGCGCGGGCTCTGTGGGATCCACTCGCTCAGCAAGGTTGTTTTCCCAAACCCGGCGGGCGCTGCAATCAGTGTGAGCTTTTTATCCAGCCCTGCATTCAGACGATCTACTAAACACAGACGCGAAACCAGATTTTTCCGTGGACGGGGTATAAATAGCTTTGTACTCAGAAGCTCAATCATCGGGACCCCTTTTACTAAGGCGTTATGCCTTAAATGGTTGCCCTACCAAAAGGGGGACAAGATTGAGCTAGCAAGGTGCCTTTCGACTGGGCTGTGTAGAATGGGATCTAATAAGATTATTATAGTCTAAATTGACTAAAAATCACGCTTGAGTGTGGAGACGACCAGTCTAGCAATTACCAAATAATGTGTTTCCTTGTGATAACATCGCCAAGGCGATATTCGCGAAAGTTAAACACTTAATCAATAGGTGAATACATTGGTGATAAACTCGCCAAGTTTCTAATGAAATAACTTCCGTAAATAGCCATTTACATAAGGGAGAATCGCTTGACGTACCCTGTCGAATGATTTTTGGATCTTTACGCTTTGAGCAAAGGGGATAACTATTTGGATCA
>DASWKT010000241.1:0-23162 GCA_036396515.1 Anaerolineales bacterium
TACTTATGAACGGTTTGCCCCGCAGAACCCGAATGGGCAAGCCGACTCGAAAGGCATCCGCGAGTTCGTTGTGGGGACCGGAGGCGCGGGCTTATACTCCTTCACCAGCAACCAGCCTAACAGCCAGGTGCGTAACAACACCACCCATGGAGTGCTGAAGCTAACCCTGCATTCGACCAGCTACGATTGGCAATTCATCCCGATTGCCGGGCAGAATTTCACTGATTCAGGCAGTGCCAACTGCGTTGGAAGTGGGTCAGCCCCGACACCGACATCTGGTGCCGCCCCAACCCGCACACCGACGTCTCCACCTGGCGCAACGAACACCATGCATATCGGCGACCTGGATGGGACAAGCACCAAACAGGGTAATAAATGGACCGCCAACGTAACGATCACCGTACATGATACCAACCATAACCCGGTGGCCAACGCCACAGTCACGGGCAACTGGAGCAATGGTGCCACCGGCACAGCCTCCTGCACCACCGGGAGCAATGGTCAGTGTAGTGTGAATAAGAGCGGCATTCGCGGTGGAAAGAGCAGCGTGACCTTTACTGTGAATAATGTTACCCGCTCCAACTATACTTATGCCTCAGCCAGCAACCACGACCCGGATGGCAGTAGCAATGGCATCAAGATTGTCGTCCGCAAGCCATAGATCCTTTAGGCAGATCATAAGTCAAGCTCCTCACATAAAGGGCTTGCAAAATCGCTTTTAAGCTATCGCATTAGGGTACGAGGAAATGTGACGATGGCAGGAACGTTGTTGATGAAATAAAAAGAGGCGTGTCACATCATTCGGTATGACACGCCTCTACAAATTTAAGCGTGTTTGAACTTTTTAAGATCAGCTTATATGTGCCAGTCGTGGGTCGAGCGCGTCCCGTAATCCATCACCCAACAAGTTGAATGAGAGCACTGTCAGTGCAATCGCAATGCCTGGCAGAAAAACCAAATGAGGCGCGGTAAAAACCTGATTGCGTTCCGCGCCAAGCATCGAACCCCATTCAGGCGTTGGGGGCTGCGCTCCAAGCCCCAGGAATGAAAGCGCGGCTGCATCCAGGATGGCGGTAGCGATACCAAGCGTTCCCTGCACGATCAGAGGGGTTAACGCGTTCGGCAGAATGCGGCGGAAGAGAATCTGCGTCATATCGCCGCCCAACGCGCGTGTTGCGGATACATATTCCATTTCACGTATGGATAATACGCTGGCGCGCACCACACGCGCATAGGTTGGGATGGAGACAATGCCGATCGCAAGCAGGGCATTGATCAGTCCCGGACCAAGAACCGTGACAATGGCAATTGCCAAAAGGAGAGAGGGAAAAGCCAGTAACACATCCATAGCCCGCATGACGATATTGTCGGTCCAACTGCCGAGATAGCCACTCAGCGCTCCGAGTATGGTGCCGATAAAGATCGCGAAGGTGACAGTAGACAGGCCAATCATCAAACTGAGCCGCGCTCCATAGAGTATGCGACTGAACTCATCACGAATGTTTCCATCCAGCCCCATAATATGTTGTGGCCGGTCTTCCGGGCATCCAAAGACGTGGATGCAGGGCGATTGCCTTTTTTGGGGCTTCGCTGGATAATCCTTCACATCCAACATGGAATTAACAGGATCATACGGAGCAATCCATTGCGCTGTAAGAGCGATAATAATAAGAATTCCAAGGATCAGCATGCCCACGATGGCAGATTTGCGACGCAGGAGGCGCCGCCATGTGATGGTCCACAAGCTGGCGGATTCAAGCGGAAGACTTTCGGCGTCCAGTCTGGCAATGGTCTGAAGTTGTTGACTCATGGTTAATCCAGACGAATGCGGGGGTCGAGATACGCGTAAGAGATATCCACGATGAGATTCAGCGTCACAAAGAAGATGGCAATTACGACAGTGAACGCCTGCACAATTCCATAATCGCGCGCTGTAATGGCCTCATATAGAATCCGGCCCACCCCGGATAAATTGAAAACAGTCTCAGTGAGCACTGCACCACCAAGCAGACCACCCAGCGAAAGGCCAATGACTGTCACCAAGGGAAGCAGGGCATTCCGGAATGCATGTTTCATCACGACCACCCTTTGTCTCAATCCTTTGGCCCGTGCAGTGCGAATATAGTCCTGACCAAGAACTTCGAGCATGGAGGAACGTGTCATGCGCGCAATGATTGCCATGGGAATGGTGCCAAGTGCAAGTGCTGGCAGGATCAAATGTTTAACTGCATCGCCAACAAGCTTGAAATTACTGCTCAGCAGTCCATTCAAGATATTCATGCGGCTGAAAAAGTTCAGGATGGTGAATGTGGTTGTGCCTGGAGTGAGATTGAGATTCCACACCTCGTAAAAAGGAACGGTGATCAGCCCCGGTGAGAGCCGGCCCGATGGAGGTAATTGAAAAGGTGTGTCTTTGAGTGCAAGAGCAAAGACATAGGCCAGCATCAAACCCAGCCAGAAGACTGGCATGGAAACCCCCGTGTTTGCCCATAGCATGGTCAGTACATCCACCCATGTATTATGGCGTATGGCTGAGATCACCCCTAGCGGAACACCGACAAGTATGCTTACAAGGAGGGCGGCAATGCTCAGTTCAATGGTAATAGGGAGTCTCTCAATCAGCAGTTCATCTACAGGTTTCGAAAAACGAAAGGAACGCCCAAAGTCACCATGGACAATTTCATTAATATAATGACCAAATTGAATAAGAATGGGTTGATCCAACCCGTGACGATGAATAAACTCATTGCATATTGCGTCAGTGGCTTTTTCCCCCAGAATTGCGCGGCACGGATCGCCCGGGATCAGGCGTCCAAGCGCGAAGGTAACAAATAAGATCCCGACCAGGACAGGGATGCTGAGAAGGATGCGTCGCAGAATATAGGTGGTCATTGATTTTATGATTCCCCCGGTGAGTTTCCTCACCGGGGGATGGATAGCTTAAGGTTCAGGCTTATGGAGGCGGTGCGTTGATGAACCCGCCAAACAGGGCACTAAAGTAGGTGAAGGTACCAGTGTTGCCAACGTGTAGCGGATTAGCCGCATCCCACTGTACAGCGAGAGAGGTCACGACATCATTTGCATCGAGCGAGGAGCCATCATGGAAGGTAACGCCCTCGCGCAGGTGGAAGGTCCACTCGGTGAGGTCCTCATTCGATTCATAGGATTCGGCCAGGCTGGGCTCGACCGCGGTACCGCCAACTTCATAGGCAAGCAGGGACTGAGTCACCTGCTCACAGGCACGCAGGGATTCACCATCGGTTTCATCGGGGCAGTACATCGAAATGGGTTCCGCATTCTGCATCCAGACGAAGGTGTCCTGGTCGGGGATGCCCATCACAGCGAAGTTCTCGTTGCCAAGAGGGCTGGCATGTGCGCCTTCAACCGTCGCTTTGAAGGCCAGAGCAGAACCACCATGCGCAATGGGAATCATCGGGACGTGCTGCTTGATGGCATTATTGGCGGCCTCATAGTGGGGTGCACGGTCATCATCTGAAGCCAGTTGCGCGCCCTGATCCAGAGCTGAAGTAATATCCTCGAACTTATCGCCGAACTGTGCAGAGGCGCCGGCACCGAAGTGGAAGCCCAGGAAGTTAGTCTGATCGGGATAGTCCGCACCCCAGCCAAGCAGATGGATGCCCGGCAGTTGACCGGCATCAGCTGCGGCAATGAACGCCCCGGATTCCATCACTTCGATATCGGCGGTGATGTTCAGGTTCTCCTGTAACTGAGCTTGAATATCCACAGCTACAACGTTCGGGTCAGGGAGATACCCGCGTACCACATCGCGGTAGTTGATAGCTGTTTCAAAGCCATCGGGATAACCGGCTTCAGCCAGCAGGGCCTGGGCGGCCTCAACATCGAACTCATACCACTCCTCACCTACACAGCCATTCGAGATGGAGCATGGCGTAAAGTGTGAAGCGACCTCGGAGCCAGGCGGATAGAAGTTATCCACAATGCGCTGGCGGTCAATGCCCATGGCAATCGCCTGGCGAACCTGTTCATTGGCGAGCGGGTTCGTGCTGTTATCAAAGCCCTCAACCGATGGATTGTTGTTGAAACCAACATAAAAAACGTTGAGTGCCGGGCGCGTCAGCAATTGCAAATTGGCATCACCTTCAACCGTCTCGAAATCGTCCGGGCCAACATTGTCCATACCATCTACCGTGCCAGACTGAAGTTCAAGCAGGCGCTGCGCCGACTCGGTGCCCCAGCGGAAGACTAGGGTTTGATTCAAAGCCGGTTCGCCCCAGTAATCATCGAAGCGTGTGAAAACCACCTGGTTGCCGCGTTCCCAGGATTCGACCATATAGGGACCGGTGCCGATGGGGTTTTCAAGCGGTTTGCCCTCAGTAGACTCAAGATGCTCGGCGGGTTGGATCGAGAACGAGGTGAATGCGATCTTCGAAGGAAAGGCCGGGTCGGGCACGCACAATGTGAACTTCACAGTGAGCTCATCTACGGCTTCCATGGACTTGAACTCACCGCCATATTCACAGTCCGGGGCCTCGACCATCATGCCTTCGTAGGCAGGGGCCTCCGTAGGCGCTTCAGTCGCAGGCATTTCGGTAGCGGGAGCTTCGGTTTCCGGCGCTTCAGTGGCGACCGGTGCTTCAGTGACAGGTGCAGCACCACCGCATCCCGCAAGGACCATACTGGCCACTGCCAGAAGTGACAGTAAAACATATAGGTTGCGTTTCACGTTTCTCCTCCTGAGAGAAATTTAGTTTGGATTCAATTACGTACAATGCAGGGGGACCGGAGTTAAATCGTAGGGGAGCACCTCCTTCCAGGTAAGTGAACAGATTATACAGCAAAACATATTTTAGTAAACAGGAAGTGGCATACCCAATCCATTTAACACTACTTGGGAAGGGTCTTTCGGCCACAAACCTGGGACTTGAGCATTGCATTTCGGACATGTCCCTTCACCAGTAATGTGATAGTCACGGATGACATACCCGGTTCTTCGTATCAGCCGGTGGTTGCATGCCGTGCAAAACGTATCTTCATACTCCCCGACCTGGCCCGGTAGATTCCCTGCGTATACAAATCGGAGTCCGGCTTCGCGCCCGATCTCTGCCGCTCGCAATAAGGTGCGCGCATCTGTGTTATCGGGGTCGGTCATCTTATAGTCTTTATGAAATGCAGTCACATGCCAGGGAATATCTTTTGAAACACTGGCAATGAAGCGTGCCGCATCCCATAACTCTTCATTTGAATCATTGAAGCCGGGAATGGTAAGCGTCACAATTTCAACCCACAGACCCATGTCATACGCGCGCTTGATTCCATCCAGCGTATTCTGCAGCACACCACCCAGCTTGCGATAATTCTTATCCTGCATGCACTTCAGATCAACCTTATACGCCGAGATGTAAGGACGGATGTATTCCATCACTTCAGGCGTATTGTTCCCGTTCGAAACATACGCACACATCAAACCAGCGGCCCTTGCTTCCTTGAAAATTTCCACGGCCCATTCGCTTGTGATCAACGGTTCGTTATAAGACGACACAACCGTGGAAGCGTTTGTTCGATGTGCAAGGCGCACCATTTCCTGCGGAGAAATCTTTCGAATGTGATTAATTGACTCGTCAGAAGAGGGGTCGCGCATCGCTTGCGATGTCAACCAGTTTTGGCAGTACCCGCAATGGAAATCGCAGCCCAGCATTCCAAATGTCAACGCGTTGGTTCCGGGCATCACATGGAAGAACGGTTTTTTCTCGATGGGATCGCTTTGCAATGCGGCGACATAGCCCCATGGCACGCGCAGCTCCCCACCCTCATTGAAACGTACCTGGCAGATCCCGCGTCTGCCCTCACGGATCTTGCAGCGATGCCCGCACGCATAACATTCGATGGTATTGTCCGAAAGCTTCCTGTATAACTCCCCGGTTACCGTTAATGTATCCAGTAAATCGCCAATTGTTGTTGTAGCCATTCTAACCTTCTACTTTCATACATGGTCCTCCCTTATAATACCCCAAATGCTTACAGTTTGCATCCAGGCTGGTGGTCAATCCTCCCGCATGGGAGAAGATAAGGCGCTTAAACCCTTTCTCGGACGCCCGCTCATTCGACGCGTGATCGAAAGGCTTTCCCCAATTGCGGATGAACTGATCGTGACGACCAACCGTCCGGAGGAGTATGCCTTTTTAGATCTGCGCCTCGTTCCAGACCTCAAGCCGGGTCGCGGCGCCCTGGGCGGACTCTACACTGCGATCGCTTCCGCAAAGCACCCTCTCGTGGCGGTGGTTGCCTGCGACATGCCTTTCGCCAGTGGGACGCTTCTCGAAGCAGGGAGCAGGCTGATCATGGAGGATGGAGTGGATGTTGTCATTGCAAAATCCGATGAAGGCTACGAACCGCTTCATGCCGTCTACCGCCGCGAGACCTGTCTTCCCGCCATCGAGGCGGCCATTGAGGCCGACCAATGGAAAGTCATCGCCTGGTTCCCACAGGTGAAGGTCCGCGTCCTTACCCCTGAGGAAATCAAGCGTTGCGATCCCCTGGGGCTGGCGTTTTGGAATGTCAATACGCCCGAAGAATTTGCTGAGGCTGAAAGGATCAGCCGCTCCCATCCAGAGAGCCGGCAGGGATAAAGGTCAACTCACCTGTGGGGAGAGACGGAAAACGGCATTGCCCAGCTTTCCACGTATTCCTTTCATGGTCGGGTGGAGTATGATCTTTGCTATGGTTTCCTCCTGCTTGCTTCTTAGATGTTCCTAGATGCGCCTGTGGCCTGTAATAGACCTGTACTCATTCTGTACTCATCCTGTATTCTTCCTGGCCTATATACTCATGGCTCAATTATTATGGATTGTAAATGATATTCCCCCAAGCACCCTTTTCAAACTCGCAAAAAATGCCACACAACTAAATTGACTTCAGGCAGAGAGATTATCTGCCCGTAGGTAGTGTATCCCAACCTGCAAGAAAAAGACTTTACAATTTATTTAGCTTTTCTAACAAAACACTGATCGGCGATCCTTTCTGACCAGGCTGCACGCCTAAGGCAGACCGAAGATCTAAAGCGCTGAAGACCTCGATAGAAACTCATTTGCCTGCCTCTGGCCGAGCTAACAAAATTTCAAGCTAACAAAAATCTCGGTTGAGGATCTCCCAATTTAGGCTAAAATCTCATTACGATTAGGGAGGTAATTGTAATTCCTTGCATCCCGCGGGGAAATGTCTACTGACCTGTTATAAGAATTATTTCATTTATATAAGAACACTAGAGGCCTCATGTCAATCGTCAAATCTCAAACACTCAACACTCCTCGCGTCTTCATCCCACCCTGGCTCACCGGCCGCTGGGGGATGGCCGCGATTGCACTCAGCTTTTACCTTTTGGTGTTCCTCGCCTGGACGCATTTTCACTGGGGCGGCCCAGAACACATTAGCCTGATCGGGAACCTAGCAATTTTGCCTCCTATGTTGTTAGCGGTGTTCATGGCTTGGCGACTGGCTACGCAATCGGCTCTCGTTCGTCGTCTCCGATGGGTCTGGTTCATCTTGGGTTTGAGCTTTCTCACGAACTTCATCGGGAATGTCGTTTGGACTTATTTGGAAAATATTCTCCATATCGAACCTTTCCCCTCTATTGCAGATATCTTCTATTTAGGGTCTTATCCTTTGATGTTATGGGGGTTACTTACCTGGCCCGGCATGCCACAGCACCGGCGTGAACGGCTCGTGTTCTGGCTTGATCTGATCATTGTCCTGACCGGTGCTTCAATGTTTGTCGGGTATTTTCTTATTGTCCCCACTGCGACAGTTAATGATAGCAGCCTTCTTGCACAGTTCTTGGCGACGGCCTATCCCATCTGGAGCCTGGTACTGCTGGGTGGCATGCTGTCCATCCTCTACCGGAGACCCTCTCCCGATACGCAGGCTGTATTTCTCCTGCTGCTCACGGGAACTGCTTTCTTTCTTGCCTCAGACTTTGCCTTTGGATATACCAGCCTCGCGGGAACGTATAAGGTCGGTAGTTGGGTTGATGTAGGTTGGAACATCGCCCAGCTTTTCTTCGTTCTGGCTGCCTTGCGCCAGATGCATCGCGGAACTGTACTGGCTGCAAAACACACTGGGGTGAGCCTGTTAGATCGGTTAGCCTACCTGCTTCCTTTCGCGGCGACGATTTTTAGCTATGGCCTGGTCCTCTATGTGGCGCTAACGAATTTTAGCGCAACCGCCGAGTGGCTAATGGCTGGCGCGCTGCTGCTCACCCTTTTCGTCATCGCCAGGCAAATCGTCTCTCCGGCTTTTGCCGACCTGCCCGTTCGGGTTAAGGTGATTCTGGCCTTTATCATGGTCAGCGTACTCTCGGTGAGTCTGGTGTCTGCAACGGCTTATCTCACGATACGCTCCAATCTTGAGTCCCTTGCAGGTCAGACCTTAAAAGCAGATGTCGAAATCCGGTCTCTGACTCTTGGCAATGAGCTGAGCAAGCAACTGGACTTAATGGAAGGCTTTGTGCTGGGCGAGACGATTGAAAATGGGGCCCGTACGGCGAATGCCCGTTACACGAGTGATCAGTCTGCCATTGAAGCCCAGCTTCAACAGCAAGACCGTGCCTGGAAAGCCGCCCTCGATGCCGATCCACTCGTTCAACATGTGCTGAACAATGCAATCACTGAAGAGTTACTCGAGCTTCAATATGGCTTCCCTACTCATACGGATCTCCTGCTCACGGATAAGCATGGCGCACCCATCGCCGCCACGGCCCGACCAGGCGATTATTCTCAGGCTGCTGAGGACTGGTGGCAGGCGGCTTACAACCAGGGACGGGGCGCTCTCTACATCGGCCAACCCGCCTTCGATCCTGACACTCAAAGCCTTAGAGTCATCATTGCGGTCCCGGTCCACGCTCACTTCAGGCCGGATGTTATCGGCGTCATTCGCACAACCTATAATATCCAAAATATCGTTAAGATACTGACATCCTCTTCTCACCCTGAGACCAAGGGTGGTTTTGACCTGCTTCTACCTGGCGGACAGTTGCTCCATCCGCAAGGCGACGTGCAAAGCCTCGAACCCGATACGATGGCACACTTGCAAGCCAATCAGGAGGCTGATTATGCCGAACTGCGTTTTGAGGGAACATTGCAACTGGTCAGTCAAGCGCGGGTAACATCTCCTGATGCAGAAGACGCCGAGGCCCTCAAGAATTTGAACTGGACGCTCATTGCTCACGAAGAACCTGCTTTGGTGTTCGCTCCGCTGCATGCCGCCTGGCGGACTGCCTTACTGACAACGCTTTTTGTTCTATTCCTGACGACTGGCGTTGCCGTGATCCTGGCACAATTGCTGATCGCGCCCATCTCCCGTCTAACCCGAGTTGTTGCCCAAATTGCAGCCGGGGACCTGACCACTCAAGCCCGGGTCGAGTCTCGTGATGAGATTGGCACGCTGGCAGGCACTTTCAACATGATGGTGCAGGCACTCTCACAAACACGGCAGGAACTGCAGGACAGCGAGGCCCTCTATCGCAGCCTGGTGGATTACTTGCCGGACATGATCGCTGTACATAGTCACGAGCGCAGGACCCTCTTTATTAACCCTGCTGGTGTGAAGCTAATGGGCGCTCAAAGCGCTGAAGAAATTCTTAGTCGGCCAATTATGGATATGGTACCCCCGGATGCTAGGCAAGAAGCAGAGCGCGGGATGGAAAATACCTTGGCAGGAGAACCTACCCCGCTACTCCAGCAAAAGATGCATCGCCTGGATGGGACGAGTTTTGAAGCAGAATTCAGAGCCATACCTATATCCTATGCGGGGCAACGAGCCATCCAGTTCGTCATGCGCGATATCACCGAGCGCAAGCGGGCCGAAGAGCAAATCCGTCAATTGCTTGCGCAAATTGGGCATCAGAATGATGAACTCGAAAGCCGTGTGGCTCAGCGGACAGATGAGTTAAATGCGCTCAACCAGCGGTTGCAGGATGAATTAACCAAGCGCCAACAATTGCTGCTGTCACTCGGTGACAGCGAAGCACGTTTTCGCCTCCTCTTTGAGGCTTCGCCCGATGCGATTTTGCTGATTGACCCGAGTGATCCCAACATCTCCTGGCCAATTGTAGATTGCAACGAGGTTGCCTGCACGATGAATGGATATACGCGCCAGGAACTTATTGGGCAGTCCATTGACATCCTCAACGCGGGTCCCGGCAACCCCCTCGAACGCGAAGACTATCTCGAACGTGTTCGGGAAAAAGGTGTACTTCATTATGAAGCCTTCCATCGCAATAAGGCTGGTCAGCTCTTCCCGGTCGAAGTCTCGACTTCACTCATCACCTTTGATGGCCGTGAACTGGTACTGGGGATTGACCGGGATATCACCGAACGCAAGCAGACCGAGATGGCTCTTCAACAGGCTAAAGAGATAGCCGAGGCGGCCAGCCGGGCAAAAAGTGAGTTTCTCTCACGCATGAGCCATGAATTGCGAACTCCCATGAATGCCATCCTGGGCTTTGCGCAGCTCTTGAACATGAGCCGCAAGGAGCCGCTCACCCCTATTCAAAAGGAGCGCGTTAAGCAAATTACAAAAGGTGGGCAGCACCTGCTTGACCTGATCAATGAAATCCTGGATATCTCGCGGATTGAGGCGGGCCGCCTTCAAATCTCACCCGAGCCCGTGCCGCTCCGAGAGAGTATTCAGGAGGTACTGGATCTCACCGTGCCCCTGGCAGCCAACCGCCACATCCAGCTTCAAGCCAGCCTGGATGGCAATCCCTTTGTTATGGCCGACCGCCAACGGCTCAAGCAAGTTCTGTTGAACCTGCTCAGCAACGCTGTCAAATACAATTACGATGGCGGCTATGTGATGGTCTCCTGTGAGCAAACCCACGCGGACAGCTGGCGCATCTCAGTCACAGACACCGGCTCGGGCATCTCATCGGAAAATCTAGGACGCCTGTTCATCTCATTTGAACGCCTCGCGGCTGATCAGTCCAACGTCGAAGGTACTGGTCTTGGCTTGGCACTTGCCAAGCGCCTGGTCGAGTTGATGCACGGTCGCATCGGCGTTGAAAGTGTCGTAGGCCAGGGCAGTACCTTTTGGATCGAATTGCCATCGGCGGAAAGCCAGTTGGAGCGTCTCCAACGCACAGGCGGCACAGGACAGTTGCCGGTTATGTCTACTACCACTCGTACAATCCTGTATGTTGAGGACAACATCGCCAATTTTGAACTTATCCAGCAAGTATTAGCCGATTACAGCCAGATTGAACTCTTGTGGGCGGCTGACCCTCAGACAGGAATTGAAGCGGCACGTCTACACCACCCGAGCCTGATCTTATTGGACTTACACCTGGGCAGCAGGGATGGGGCCGATGTCTTGAAGCAATTGAAGCAGGATGTCGAGACCGCGAGCATCCCGGTGATTATGGTCAGCGCCGATGCCACACATAGTCAAATTGAACGGTTGGTAGCTCTAGGCGCACACTCCTATCTGACCAAACCCCTCGATGTAAAGCTTTTCATGCAACTTATCGAGGATTTACTGAGTGAGAAGGTAAACTGAGCCATGCTAGATGCCAACCTCACTACAGCCAGGATTTTGATTGTAGATGACCAGTCTTCCAATGTTATGTTGCTGGAAGGCATTCTGCAGGAAGAAGACTATACTGCCTCTAAAGGCATCACTGACTCGCGCCAGGCACTGCCCGTTTATCTTGATTATCAGCCCGACCTGATTCTGCTGGATCTCCAGATGCCCTATCTGGATGGTTTCCAGGTGATGAATCAACTGCGAGAACATGTCCCATCGGGCGCATTTCTCCCAATCCTGGTATTGACGGCCGATATCACGCCTGAAGCCAAACGCCAGGCGCTTGCCGAAGGGGCAACAGATTTTCTTACCAAGCCTTTTGATCAAACGGAGGTCCTCCTCAGAATTAGGAACCTGCTTCGAACGCGCGCCCTACATCTTCAACTTCAAGATCAGAACCTGTTGCTGGAGCAAAAGGTGCGTGAGCGCACCGCGGAGTTGGAGGAAACGCAGATTGAAATCCTGGAGAGGCTGGCGCTGGCAGCGGAGTATCGCGATGACGACACAGGTGAACACACCCGGCGCGTCGGGCAGATGTCGGCTCAAATCGCCCAAGCACTTGGTCTGCCCGAGGCCGAAGTGGAGTTGATCCGCCGCGCGGCACCCCTGCATGATGTGGGTAAGATCGCCATCCCTGACTCGATCTTGCTTAAGCCAGGCAAGTTAACACCTGCGGAATTTGAGCTCATGAAGACTCACACTACTTTGGGCGCCAAAATGCTCTCCGGCGGACAATTTCCTTTGTTACAGCGAGCAGAGGAAATTGCACTCACTCATCATGAGCGCTGGGATGGTACAGGTTATTCGGGTCTGAAAGGGGAATCTATTCCAATGGCTGGGCGCATCGTAACAGTGGCAGATGTCTTTGATGCACTCACAAACGAACGGCCTTACAAAAAAGCCTGGCTCCACACCGAAGCCATTGAAGAGATCCAACGCCAGACTGGACGGCAGTTTGATCCGAGGGTGGTGGAGGCGTTCTTGCATGTGGTAGATAGTTCTGGCTGACACCTATCCCGTGCTAATCTTTATTAGTGCTTCCTTCAGTCTTTCCACTTCTTCCAGAGTGTTGTAATGCACTGCACCGACTCGCACCATGCCGCCGCTGTCTTCCAAACCAAGCCGCTCGGTCACATTTATAGCATAGTAGTTACCGTCCCAAACAGAGATGCTTTGTTCTGCCAGTTGTTCCGCTACCCTGCGCGGATGGAGGTCTTTCAACCGGAAGGAATAAGTCGCAACTCGCTCCTCCAGGCGATGGGCATCGGTGAGGCCAAAGATCGTTATGCCGGGAACAGCTTGCAGGGCAGAAAGAAGCGCAGTACTCAATTCATATTCGTAGGCATGGATGGCAATCATCGCGTTATTTAAATCCAGGCGGCGGATCTTGTAGTTTTCCTGCCCTTCGACGTTTTCATCTCGAAACTCTCTACCGATCCATTCAAAATATTCAATAGCACCCAGAACCCCGGCAATGCCTTCATGATTCTGCGTGCCCGTCTCAAATTTGCCCGGAAGTTCATTCGTCGCCGAACGCACTTTGTAGGCAAACAAATTTTCCAATAATTCGCGCTTGCCATAAAGCATCCCCGCGTGCGGGCCGAAAAATTTTGTGGAGGAACCACATGTAGCACAAGCCTGAAAGGAGATAACGTAGGCGAATTAATATGGTAATTTGGTCCCATACTCCAGCCTCGTGCGCTGTTCAGTTAAAGCGGTTACCGAAAAAAAAGGAAGTATCAACATTATCTGCAACGCGGATATGCGTGTTGGGGAAATCTGACAGTTCTGCAAGTCACAAGAGGATAGTTAGAGTCTAATGCGGCGATGAGTCAACTCAATTCGTTGGCACGGGCATAGGCACAGCCCAATATCACCGCACGCGAAGCGTGAAATTAGCGCGTACAATTGCGGATCTGGCGCAGGTAAGGAAAACCAATCCGCGCATCTGGCGGATGCATTGCACGCTTGGCAGTCGCCCGAAGTTGATAATTGGGTCATGAAGAACGCATCTCGTATTGTTTACGGGTATAAGTTTCGGCTTATGTTAGTGCATACCACAAATTCGCCGCATATTGGGTCTTCCTATCTCCTGCTCAATCCCGCCAGTCTGCGTGGGGCTGTTGACGTTCGAGCATCAAGGGGTGAGAACTTCGAGGAATAAGGATGTAGCGTCTTGCGTTGAGTTGCTAACAATTTGAACTTACCAGTGGTTATGTTACACTTATGCTATTCGATCTCAGTTTGGAGATTCTTATGCCCCGTCCTCAGGATCTTGCTCCGACCTACGATCAAGTGATTGAGAAAATCCTGCGCGAACGCGAAGCGTTCGCGCCGATGCCAGTTTTGGAACTGGCGCAGAAGATTTCCGCCGAGCGCCCGTCCACATCAAAAGATCCAATAAAGGCAGCAGAGAAGAAAATCAAGGAAGCTGTTGGGCGGCAATTGGTCTATCTGGATTCCAATACCATTGTGCCACTGCAGATTGCGTGGCAGGGAGCCCGTTTTCGCATGGACTTGAGCCGCGAAGAAGTGAACAAGGGCTTTTTTGATGTTGGCATTGCGCTTTCTTTTTATTTGCCAAACGGATTCAACCTGGCAAACCTGCGTTTGGTGGACATGGATGGGCTCACGATTAAATTCAAAGTAAATACCATCAACAAAAAGGTCAAGGGAATCTTCGGGACTTCTGAACACACCTTTTACTACTGCCACATATCTGAATGGCTGCGTGCGCGCAAGTTTGCCCCAAAGGATCACCTGCTGTTCACTATTTTGGACCGCGAGAATGGCGTTCTTAAACTGGAACACGAACCCCACGAACAAATAAGCGCAAAACTGCTGGAAAGCCGCAACCGCCTGCTCGCCGATATCCTCTATGATTTGTTAGAGAATTCATCATACGAACGAATTTTCCTGAACGAAGCATTGCCCACCGCGTACGCGCGCCTTCCCGAAAAAGATGGTTATCCGCCCTATCATTGGGTCATGCTCTTAGCGAACGACGAACGCATGGAAACAGACGGCTGGGACATCGTGTACCGCGACGGGAAAAAATCCATGCTGGACTCTTTGTTCGATGAAATCAGCGGAACCAAACGCAAAGCGCAAAAGAAATCCGTTTCAAAAGAATCAAAAGAACAAGTATATCGTTTCAAGGCGCAATTGAAATATCGCCCCAAGATCTGGCGCGTGATCGAAATTCAGGGCAAAAACACACTTTCAGATTTCAACAGAATTCTTGTTGACGTCTTCGATCACGACTTTGATCATCTCGGCGGGTTCTGGAAACTTGTCCCGCGCGGAGGGACAAAGCGCGGCGTCGCCCGCTACCGCGAAGTGGATTTGGGCAGCGTGGACCCGTTCGGCGGAGGCGACGGCGCGGCTCTCATCATTGCCGAACTTGAACTTGCAGTGGGGAACAAAATGAAATACGTTTTCGATTTCGGGGACTGGATTGAACACGTTTTGACTCTTGAGGCAATTGAACCGCCTCAACCCAACGCGAAGTATCCGCGTGAAGCAAAGCGCAACACGCCCAAATACGCCAATTGTGTGGAGTGTCTGAAAAAGGGAAAAGAAACGACTGCGATTTATGTGTGCGTGACCTGCACAAAGAATCCAGAGGAAGAAAGGCTATTGTGCGAGGACTGTGTTAAAAAGCATGATAGCAAAGATCATTACGTGGAAAAGATCCTGTATTGATGAGTTCGACACCTGATATTCGATTAACGCCCGTCGACGAATCCATCTTCAAAACGATCAGCGCGGGGAAATTCGCCAGCCGCGAGGTGTATCGCCTGCGCCTGTGGGCGGAGTACGCGCGGTTGGTGAGCGGTTTTGACGAGTTGATCTGCCTCGACCAGTTGAGTTTTACGCCGTTCGATTATCAAACGCGTGCGGCGCAGGTCATGCTGCGCCGTTTCCGCGGACGTGGGATGCTCTGCGACGAAGTCGGTTTGGGTAAAACCATCGAAGCGGGATTGGTGATTAAAGAATATCTGGCCCGCAATATCGTCCAGCGTTTGATGGTAGTGACGCCTGCTTCACTGGTGGAACAATGGCGCGAGGAGCTCGCGGTTAAATTCGGATTGACGGGATTCGTCACGACTGCGGACGCGGAATTCCGGGCGACAGGAGGGGACGCATGGGAAAAATTTCCGTTGCTGATCGCTTCGCTCGCCACCGCGCGCCGGGCCGAACATCGCGCCCGGCTTTCTCACATCCCGTTTGACATGATAGTGCTGGACGAGGCTCACCATCTCAAGAATCGCAACAGCGCGTCGTGGAAGTTCGTCAACGAGTTACAGCGCAAATATATTTTGCTGTTGACCGCCACGCCCGTCGAGAATAATCTCGACGAACTATACAACCTGATTACGCTGCTCAAGCCCGGGCAGTTGAAAACGCCGCGCGAATTCCGTAAACAATTCGTGGTCAGCGGCGACCCGCGCCTGCCGAAGAATCGTGGCCAGCTGCGCGAACTGCTCGGCGACGTGATGATACGTCACACGCGCGGCCAGGTGAACGTCAACCTGCCGCGGCGACAGGCGAATACCGTGCGCTTGAATCTCTCGGATGCAGAAGCGGAGTTTTACAAAGCGGTGAGCGACTGCGTGCGCGAACTACTTGCGCCGTCGAGCGTCAAAAACGGAGTCCAAAGAGTCCAAAGTCCCCAGACTTTGGAACAAACAACTTCGGAGCAAAGTCAGGAGGCTTTACAGTCCGCAACAATCCGCCAGACGGATCGCTTTGCATTGCTGACTCTCCAGCGCGAGATTGGCAGTAGCCCGAAGGCAGCCGAGGCGACTCTGCGTTCGCTTAGCACGCGCGTCACCGATGAAGGAAGCCGCCAGCGTTTGCTTGGTTTCGCGGAGCGCGCCGCTCAAATCCATTCATGGGCAAAAGCGGAAGCATTGGAGAAATTGCTCAAAACGATTTTGCGCGATCCTACGGAGAAGGTCATCATCTTCACGCACTTCCGCCGCACGCTGGAAAAACTTGCCGAACTCCTACAAAAGATGGATGTGGATTTTGTGCAATATCACGGCGAGATGGACATGCCCTCCAAGAATCAAGCCATCGCGGATTTCGAAAGCCGCGCCAATATTTTACTTTCCACCGAAGCGGCGGGCGAAGGGCGCAACCTGCAATTTTGCCGCACGATGATCAATTTCGACATTCCGTGGAATCCCATGCGAATCGAGCAACGCGTGGGACGCATCCACCGCGTGGGGCAAACGCGCGACGTACGAATCTATAATCTGTCAGCGCGCGGCACGGTCGAAGATTACCTGCTTGAAATCCTCGACCAGAAACTCAACATGTTCGAGCTGGTCATCGGCGAAATGGATATGATCCTCGGTCAAGTTGAAGACGAGTGCGACTTTGAAGATTTGCTGGTGGACGCATGGCTTGGCGCGCAAAACGCGGAAGACCTGCGCGCGAACTTTAATCAACTTGGCGATAAACTGGTCGAGGCGCGCAAGACATATCAGAAAACACAGGAGTATGACGAAGTGTTGTTTGGAGAGGATTTCTCGGCTGATTAATCATGGCTCAAGATTCAACTTCCCTCGAACAACTGGTGCTGGGATATTTCCATCAGGTCGGCGCGTTGGTGGAACCGCCTGCTTACGGCGCGTATGAAGTCCTGCTGCCCGATGAAGCGGCGGCGCGCTGGGGAATCTCCCCGCACCAGAAGATTGTCTTTGACGCGGCGCACCAGCAGGATGGCGTGACCTTTTTGCATTACGGACACGCGCTGATCGAAACGATTGTCGAAGAATTACGCGGACAAAGCGCGAATGGGCAATTCTTTATCAATAACGTCAGACCCGACAAGCCTGGATTACCCTCCGAGATCGAAAAGGCCTTTTCGCTGCCGAACGCGAAGATCTTTTTCATCCCCGCAGAAAAGGAAAAAATCCGCCATCACCATTACGTGCGATTCAACTTCAAGGTGAGTTTGGTCGCTGATGAAAAGCGCGAGTTGGTTTTGCCTGTGTGGATGGATTTGCAAAACGGATATCCCGTCAACGGAGCGGAGATCGAGCGGCTGGGGATTCTCGACGAGGAGAATCAATTTCTTCACATACCCTCGGCGCCCGCGCCTTGGAATAACGAGCCTGCCCTCAGTCCAAAGACTCTTTTCGCCCTCTTGGAACGCGCACGTCAGGCTGTCCCGCATGAATTGGGCGAAACCTTAGCGAACCTGCAAAAAAGATTGGCGCGATTCCTCGAACTTGACCGGGCCCGCTTGAACGACTATTACGCCGATCTGCTCAAAGACGCGAAGAGGCGCTTACAAAAAGCAGATGGAGAGCGCCGTTCCGCGCTAGAAGCAAAGATCAAGGTCATCAATACGGAGCATAAATCAAAATTGCTGGACGTGGAGCAAAAATATCACCTGCGAATTCAACTGGAATTGGTCAATCTTGCCATCATCGCAATTCCAAAATTGGATTTGATGGTGGAGATTCGCAAGCGCACATCCACGATCAAGCGCACGGTGACGTGGAATCCGCTGCTGCACACGATCGAGCCTTTGCTGTGCAACGTCTGCAATCGCGGCGGAATGACGCTTCAGGTCTGCGAGAACGGTCATCTGGCTCACGCGGAATGTCTCGCGCCACAGTGCGTGGAATGCAAGCGAACGTATTGCCAAACGTGTGCGAAGGAAGTGACCGAGTGCGTCGTATGTGCGCGCCCGATTTGCGTCCACAGTTTGACGCGTTGCGAGGAGTGTCAGCGTGTGACCTGCGCCGAACACGCGGGCGAGTGTCACGCGTTGAACGGCGAGCCGCGTAAAATCCTGGAGGTTGAGAAAATAGTCGAAGAAGCAGAATCAAATGCGGGGAAGAAGGACGCGTCCGCGAAAGGGATATCCAATCCGCAGGGTGTTGCCAAAAAATCCGCGCGGAAGGAAATCCGAAAAGCAAAACCGACCCCGCAGAAATTTGTCGCCCCGCCCAAGCCGCTTGCAGATTATGTGGAGGTGTATTGCGATCCCGCAGAAGGGACGATCACCGCCTATATGATTCGCAGACAAAGCGAATTAGCCGTACGCTGGTGGGCGATGACTGAGGAAGGGATTTCCGTAAATTGTCGCTGTGAAAAAATGTGGAACTGCCAATCGAATGGTATGGTGTTCCGCCCGTCAGACGATATAGAGAGACAGATGAACCTCCTGCTCATGCGCTTCCGCGAAGAATATAACCTGCCCGATAAGAAGACGCGCTATTTTCATATCCGCGTGGGAAAGCCTTTCGAGGAAAAGAAATTGAAGATTCCTTCCAGCTGGCGAGACGAGGCGCTGCTGGAAAAGGCAAGAAAAGGGTTCGATGAGTTGAGCAAGAGGAAGTGAGACCCTGTGCCAACCTCAAACACCTACTCCTGATCTATGGGAACAGGAAATGATTGATGCATTCCATGATTGCCAGTGGCATCTGGTCCTTGATCCACTCCATCAGCAGTTTCAACGCTGGAAGACTGGCGAAATCTCACATCTTGAAATGGATGAAGCGATTCACAAAACGTATAAAGCCTGCCAGCACGTCTACAGCCTGTTTACGACCAAGCGTGATTTCCTGGTCAGTGCCATCCAATTCAACGAAGATTGGTTTCCAGGATGGGAGAAAGATCATCCGCGCCCAAAAGATTTGTTTCGCAGGACATTTGAGATTAAGAGGCCAGTTCGCTTAATACAGGAGCAATCCGGGGTATTGCGTCTTTCCACGTGACGAGCTGGGGCAGGAGTGGCTGCAGGTCTCTCGCCCAATCTGCCTTCGCTTTTTCAAGCGCATCTTCCATGTTGGCAACTGAGAGAGCCACATCATACAGCGCAAGCTTCTTCCTGACCAAGTCCCGATCCATCCGAATACCCTGACTGGTCAGCAACCAGATGTCATATACGTCGCGCGCTTTACTGCGCATGAACAATGCGCGGACTTTCTCAGCCAGCAAGTGTTCAGGGCTGATTACAGTTGCAACAAAAGGACGAATGTCATCGTATTCAGACGTTACAAGTTCACGCTGTGTATCGATTTTTTCCTGGCGTGTGCTGATGTCCACACGCACTTTGCCCTTGGTACGATCCCGTCCATCATAGAGCGGTCCCTGGTAGCTGACATCAAAACTATATCCGACCTCGGATTGCCATTCGTAACGGATCTCTGCATTCACGCCAAAGTCACGTAAATCGCGTAGTGCCCCCTGCCATAGTTCCTTGATCGAAGCGACATTTGCCGGCCCGTTGAAGTCCAGATCTTCCGAGTAGCGATTCCCTTTGTAAGCAATCCGCAATGCTGTCCCACCTTTGAACACTAGTAACTGACTTTTGCTGTAAAGCAAAAACAATAGCAAATGCTGAATGTAATCGCGTTCCTGCGCCTGCACGCCAATGCCGTGCCTTTGTGCAAGACGCTGAATCTGCGCGCGTGTGAGCATCAGATCACTCCCTGAGGAAATAGATCTTTTGGTTCGATGTTGACATACAACTTCCATCGCTTGTTGAAACTGCCGCGAGCTGGGTTTTGTGGATCGAGTTTCACAGGTCCTTTGGCGGGTTTCAAACTGCCAATGGATTGTCCAAGTAATTCAAGTAAATACCCAAGCCTTGAGCGAAGACTGGCATTCTGCAATCGTTCTGCGTATTCAAGCAATACAGACATCTCCAGCGAACCCTGAGAAAGAGCAATTTGCAATGTCTTTGCCACCTCTGATACTCCTCCCGCATATTGAGGCAGGCTAAGGCTATCCAGGATGGATTTGGGTTCGTCGGCCACAACGACTGGCAATTCAGCCAGTAGTTCGCGGCGATATCCAAAAAAAGCATCGGGTTTAATTGTTACAAACTTGAAGTACATCTCCCGAAAGGTGAACTCTTTCTTGCGGCGGGTCGTTGCTACAAATGTGGTGTGTGGAGCCTGTTCGGTAAAACCATGAAAGTGCAAGGCGGACCAGAATGATATGTAAGCGGGTGTGACCAGGTTACAGCCGATATAAAGGGGATTGGAAAGAACCTTTTCTGGTATCAGTCCAAGCAAAATGAACTTGCCCTGTTCTATACGCGCCACCAGACCGGCTTGCTCCATGCGATCCAGCAGATTGCGCGTCTGGAATTTATCCAACCCGAACAAAGCCGAGATAGTCCGGCTATTAAAGGCAAACAGCTCATTTTGGATAAGTTTTTGTGCCGCTGAAATTGGTGTAATTTGTTGAACCATTTTCCTAACTTGATTACATGATTTCAAATTCAATTATACTTGTTTCTGGGGCAAAAAGAGAGCCATTTCTGCTTTACAATTCACACGATAAAAAAATTGAAAGACGGACCCCCTAAACCCACGATAATTTTTATCAGCATGTTTTTTAGGCGCTCAACTTCTTCCAAGGTATTGTAATGAGCTGTCCCAACTCGTACCATGCCACCGCTGTCTTCAACGCCCAACCTCTCGGTGATATTGAGGGCATAGTAGTTTCCATCCCAAACGTAAATCTCCTGCTCTGCCAGTTGTTCGGCCCCCTTGCGGGAAACACGCTCTCCAGGCGTGCGCGCTAAACCGGACTACGCGACCTCTCCAGTTGCCTTTCAGAGCGGGCGATATTATACCAGAATTAGCGCATGGCTCTCCAACGGCGAATTGCATCACGGAAAATGTTACTTTGGGAAGTATCGTTGCATCAGGAAAAATGTTACTTTCCGATAGGCGAAAACGCCTGTTGGAGGAGCAACATGATGAGCCAGAAGAGCAAGCACGAGTTGTTAGAAGTAGCGTGGTCGCACTACTTGAAAGCCGGGAAAGTGGAAAAGCAGAAGATTTTGGATGAGTTTACCTGTGCCACTGGATATCATCGGAAACATGCGATCCGTGTGCTAAAAAACAGAGTTCCAAGGCGCAAGAGAAGAAAACGAACAGGCTACCAAACGACTTATCGTGGTGAAGTGGTGCAGGCGCTGGCGCAGATCTGGGAGATCTATGGACATATCTGTTCCAAACGGTTGCAACCATTTTTGCCCGAAGCGATTCGCGTGCTGGAACGATGCCAAGAAATCAACATATCCAAAGACACAAAAGAACTCCTCTTGAAAATCAGTTCAGCCAGCATCGATCGCTGCTTGCGTCCTATCCGCAGCAAGACGCCCCACGGCTTGAGCACCACCAAGCCTGGAAGTCTGCTCAAAAACCTAATTCCAGTACGTACCTTTACAGAATGGGATGAAGAACGACCTGGGTTCATGGAAATTGACCTGGTTGCGCACTGTGGAAACACCACAGAAGGGCAATTCCTGTGTACCTTGACCTGTACGGACCTTTGCACGGGCTGGACGGATGTGACTGGACTGCTGCACCGTTCGCAGGAGGCGGTTTCGGAAGCATTATCCCGGATGCGCCAAAGACTGCCCTTTCCTTTGCTCGGCATTGATTCAGATAATGGAGGTGAGTTTACACTTGCGCCTGGCGCAAGTGCAGGTGTCAACGATTTACTTTATCGGTACTGCCTGGACGAGAAGATCACTTTTACGCGTTCTCGCCCCTACCAGAAAAATGATCAAGCCCATGTCGAACACACCTGCCCTGGCGGGCGGTGCCAGGGAAAGAATTGGTCTGTCGTGCGACACACCGTTGGCTATGACCGTTGGGAAACCCAGCAGGAACTCGCTCTCCTGGAAAGCATCTATGACGATTTACGACTCTACATCAACTTCTTTCAGCCATCTTTCAAGCTGATTGCAAGAGAACGTATCGACAATAAGACCCTCAAACGGTATGATACCGCCAAGACTCCTTACCAGCGTGTCCTTGAACGCAAAGACATTTCTTTAGAAGCCAAAGCACGGCTCGCCCATCTCTATATCCAACTCAATCCCGCCGAACTTCGGCGTCGGATTGAACAGAAAATTGCCATGCTTTGGAAGATTTCTCGGTAACATTCTTTGTTAATGCAACGTTGCCACTAAAGTAACATTTTAACTTGATGCATTACGGGTCCCAAACGGTCACTGTTTTGTCTTTCCGATGACCAGGCGAACCGTGAAACTGAAGGTTTCTTGTGATTTGTGGCTCGGAGCACTTGTGGAGGAACCACATGTAGCGTAGGCCAGAATGGAGAGAATGTAGGCGGGTCAATAGAGCAATTTGATCCCATGATCCTGCCTCATGCGATGTTCACAGTTAAAGCAGTTCCCAAAAGATGTTTGGGGCCCTGAGAGAAGCCACATAAAGTGTTATAACTATCGCTGCGGCGGGGTATAAGTTTCGCCTCTCATTCCAAATTAACTAGAGACAGGCGGAAGATAGTTTCTGTCTGTTTGTGTTTGCCAGTATTTGCAGAATGGTGGTTTCTTTCCTAAATTCATAAGCATGAACTTGAGTAGAAATGGTATAATTATTATACTATGCCTTTTGAAATGACCCGAAGAAGAGCCAGAGCAATGATGAGAAACACGGCATTGATTTCGAGGAGGCACAAGCTCTCTGGACCGATCTAGACCGTCTTGAAATCCCTGCCAAAATGTTGGATGAGCCACGCTATCTGGGAATTGGAAAGATCAGTGGCAAACATTGGTCAGCTGTAATTACATATCGCGGCGAAAATATTCG